>CAYWHF010000015.1:0-14819 GCA_964457695.1 uncultured Methylocapsa sp. | reverse complement strand
TGAATATCGGCCGGATTTGTTATCACCGGCGGATCTTTTCAAGCGCGCTTTGCCGTTTTCGATTTCTTTTGAGTCTCCTCGGCTACCGGTTTTCGCGGCTCGGAAAACTTCTTTGCCACCTGTCTTGGCACAGCATTGGCGGTTTTTTCGGCTCCCCGGCCGCTGCCCGCCGCTTCCTTGTCGTGGATCAAGCGAACCGCTTCTTCGAGCGTAATCGACTCGGGCGAGATGCCTTTTTTCAAGGTTGCATTTGTCCTCCCCCAATTGACGTAAGGTCCGAACCTTCCCGCGCGTACACTGACTGCTCCGCCCAACGGGTGCTCGCCAAGCAAGCGTCCTTCCGCGGCGCTCTTTTCCCTCGTGCCAGACTCTTTCGCAGCAATAAGACCCACAGCCTCCTCAAGGGAAAATGTGGTGGGGTCGGCGCCTTGCGGCAAGGAGGCGTTGACTTTGCCATATTTAACATAAGGTCCATAGCGCCCGGCCTTAATGACGAGCTCGCCGCCTTTTGGATGCTCGCCGAGCGCGCGCGAGGGCGCGCTCGCGGCGTCGCCAAATCGCCGCCCCGACAAGCCGCTCTCCTTGGCAACGATAAGGTCAATCGCCCTGTTCGCGCCGATGGTGAGAATGTCGTCATCCCTGCCGGCATTCGCATAGGTCTTGCCATGCTGGACATAGGGGCCGAAACGCCCGATCCCTGCAAAAATCGGTTGTTTTGTTTCCGGATGTTTTGCAATCTCGCGCGGCAATGAGAGCAGGCCAATGGCTTGCTCGAGCGCAAGAGCCTCTCTTTCGATGGTTTTCGGCAGCGACACGCGCTTGGGCTTTTCGCCATTGCCCTGCTGGACATATGCGCCAAACCGCCCTTGACGCAGCGAAATCTCTTCTCCTGTCGCCGGATCCTCGCCCAAAATCTTCACACCCGCCCGCTCGCCATTTTGCGCGCCATCCCCGTTCGCGTTTGTAAGCGTGCGGGTGAATTTACATTCGGGATAATTGGAGCAGCCGATAAACGCGCCGAATTTGCCGAGCTTCAGCGACAATTGCCCAATGCCGCAAGACGGACAGAGGCGAGGGTCGGTGCCTTCTTCCTTCGGCGGGAAAATATGCGGTCCCAAAAGCTCGTTCAGACTATCGAGGACTTGGCCCGTGCGCAGGTCCTGGATGCCCGAAAGCGCGCCGGAAAAATCCGCCCAAAAATCGCGCAGCAGCTGTTTCCAATCGAGCTCATGATTCGAGACCCGGTCGAGATCTTCCTCGAGTGCCGCGGTAAAATCGTAGCTGACGTAGCGCGTAAAAAAGCCTTCCAAAAATGCCGTCACAAGCCGGCCCTTGTCTTCCGGAATGAGGCGCTTTTTTTCGAGCCGCACATAGGCGCGGTCGCGCAGAACTGCCAAGGTCGAGGCATAGGTCGAAGGCCGGCCGATCCCGAGCTCCTCCATGCGCTTGATGAGCGTGGCTTCGGTAAAGCGCGGCGGAGGCTCTGTAAAATGCTGTTTTATATCGAGTTTTTCCTTCTCGAGCGCTTCGCCCGCGGCCATTGCGGGCAGCCGCGCGCCCTCCTCATCCTCGTCGTCGTCTCTTCCTTCCTGATAGAGTTTTAGAAAGCCATCGAAGCGGATCACTTGCCCGGTTGCCCGCAGTTCGAGCGTGCGGCTCTCGCTCCTGGCCAAAACATCGGCCGTGGTGCGTTCGAGTTCGGCCGATTCCATCTGACAGGCAAGCGTGCGCGTCCAGATGAGTTCATAGAGCTTAGCCTGATCCGGCTCCAGGCTTTTCGCGACCTGTCTCGGCAAGCGGTTGAGGTCCGTCGGGCGGATCGCTTCATGCGCCTCCTGCGCGTTCTTGGCTTTCGCCTGATACTTACGCGGGGCTTTGGGGAGGTAACCGGCGCCAAATTGGCTGCCGATCAGCTTGCGTGCGGCGGCGATCGCCTCCGGCGCGATATCGACGCCGTCGGTACGCATATAGGTGATGAGGCCGGCCGTCTCTCCGCCGATCTCGGCGCCTTCATAAAGCCTTTGCGCGAGCTGCATCGTCCGCGCAGGCGCAAAGCCGAATTTGCGCGAGGCCTCTTGTTGCAGGGTCGAGGTCGTGAAGGGCGGCGGCGGATGCCGCTTTACGGGCTTGGCCTCAATATTGGCGACGGTGAATCTGGCCGCCTCGAGGGCGGCCCTAAACGCCTCGGCTTCTTTGGCTGAGCCGATATCGAGGCGGGCAAGCTTTTGGCCATCGGCGCCGACAAGCCTTGCAACGAAAGGCACCCCCGCCTTGGTTTTTAGATGCGCGGCGATCGACCAATATTCCTGCGCCACGAATTTTTCGATTTCGAGCTCCCGGTCGCAAACGAGCCGCAGGACAACGGACTGAACCCGTCCCGCCGAGCGGGCGCCCGGCAATTTGCGCCACAAAACGGGGGAGAGCTTGAAGCCGACGAGATAATCGAGCGCGCGGCGGGCGAAATAAGCGTCGACAAGGGCGGCGTCGATTTCCCGCGGATTACCGATCGCCTCCAAAATCGCCGATTTGGTGACGGCGTTAAACGCAACCCGCTCGACCGGCTTGGCCCCAATGGCCTTTTTTTCCTTCAGCACCTCGAGCACATGCCAAGAGATCGCCTCGCCCTCGCGGTCGGGGTCGGTTGCCAAAATAATCCGCTTTGCGCCTTTGACCGCCTTGGCGATTGCCGCAAGCCGCTTTGCCGATTGGGCATCGATATCCCAAAGCATGGCGAAATCGGCTTCGGGATCGACCGAGCCATCCTTTGCCAAAAGGTCGCGGACATGGCCGTACGAGGCGTGAACCTCATAGTTTTTTCCAAGATATTTGGTGATTGTCTTGGCCTTCGCCGCCGATTCGACAATGACAACGTTCATCAAATGGTCCTGCAGTTTCCCGATGGCGCGCCTTTCCGGCGAGCGGCAGCGGGCCGGGGCGCCAAATAACGAACCGCCCCGCCTTTTCTTGAGAAGCGTGAGCCAGGGCATAACCCAAACGGGCGGGCGGGAAAATGGGGTAGAGCGGGCGATTAGTCAAATCGGGCTGGGAGGTGGAATGGACACGCGGTTGTTTTACCGCTCCGGATGTACCTTAAGCTCAAGGTAGTCCCCCACCAAGTTCAAGCAAAATCGCTGCTGTGGAGCGCTCGATCGCCGGGTCCGTCAGAACAAATTCTGAAATCTGCCAGACAGAATTTCTTAAAGGCAATGCGCTGGGAATCCTTTGTCCAATTCAATATGTTGTGAGGGCAAATATCGCCAGATGGCGAGATCTGTTGCTGTATCACCGCATACTCAGGTATTATCTCATTGGGAATTATCCAAAATATCGGCGGAGCACCGGAAACCGAAGCATCATAATATTGTTTGATATGATCGCAAATTGATCTCAGCGATTCCTCTATACAGGAAATATCAATAACGGATGTCCCGCCGCCATTGCTGGATGGCTGAAATGCTGTACTTCGGTAGCGGCCTTTTGTTCTGTCATAGTGTCTAGGGTGGAGCAATCGCGCAAACGGAGCCACAGATGCGCCCTTTTGTAAATTTCATGTGAAAGCGATTCTAAAGAATCACATGCTTGTACATCAATCTCATTACCTCCTTTTCAATAACTAATTTAACCGTCGGCAATTGTATACTTGACGTAGGAGTTTTCAATGTGTACCGATTCAGTCGTCTCATGTTCGCATGAGATTGGCGCGCCCGCGGAGGAAATTGAGATTACGCCAGCGATGATTGAAGCTGGGCTCGAGGCGTTTGAGAAATGCCACTTTACGTCAATGGAAGGTTACGACATGCTTCGCGCCCTTCCACTTGCATTTAAGGCGATGTCCAGAAAGCGTGAAGAATCTCGGCTCGAATCGACCGGAACTCCTCGATAAGGCCGTCTATTTTTGTCCTGATCTCTTTCATGTCTTCTTCAGAAACGTGCTTGTAGGAATAATCTAATTTTGCCCTTGCAGTCTTTTGTAGCCGGTAGTGCTTGCCGGACTGATATGTCGAACCCCATGGGTCATGTACAAGTCTATTTCTGACATCGGCCATAGCGAGGGCTTTCACCTTAAACGCATTGAGTTCCATGATCAATTTCGGACTGACATTTTCCAATCGACACAGGGCAAGCAGGGCGTTAAAACGGCTGTTGACGTTTGAGAACTGAGCGGTGAGGCACGCGCCTTGATTCGGCTCTAGCCGAGCGAGTTCCCAGAGTAATTCGTCGATTTCATATTCAAGCCCTGCCCAAGCTGAAATCGCCATTGCAAGTTCCCAGGCGTGGTAAAGGTCAATATGCTGGAGTAAGAGTTCGTTGTCGGGATCATCCGGCATTGGCGCTGTCCGATGCAAGGCTCACACAAAAGCGAACTGACAGATAAGGAAATCGAGCGCCGCCGCGATTCTGCGCTTTTGCGAGCCCTTAGCACGCCGCACAAAAAGCAATCGGAGATAAAGGTCGGCAGAGCTAAGCAGAAAGCGCCCGTGAAGGCGAATCTCCGTGTGCGCCGTCCTAAGTTTTCTTCGCCTTCCAACGGGTGAACGAGCGCGCCTTTTGCCTAAACGTGCGCGGCTTCACAAGGCTGTCGATATGTTAATCGCTTACCTTCTGCGCCTTTGACGGCGACGGCTGCGCGCTCCGCGTCCGTCATGTTGCGGAAGTTCCATTTATGATCCCATTCCGTGAGGTACCGTGGCAAATGGGCTTCGCTAATCGAATGATGCGTGCCAAATACGGCTCGCTTCATGAGGCTGAAACGGCATTCCGCCGTGTTGACGTGCACGAAACCGCCGAGGCGCACGTACTCATTAGCCGAATGGTTTACAGTTGCGTGATTTGCGAACTCTTTGCCGGCGCCCTCATAGGACGTAAGTTCGTCAGTCATCAGGTGCGACTTGCGACTGGCCGCGGTAACGATCTTTTCGCGGAGGGTTTTGGCTTTGACGTTGGCGACGTGAAACGAGTGGCTTTCGCCATCGCGTTCGACAAGTGTTAGAACAGTGTGCTTTTTCGGCTCTTTCTTAGCATAGGCGCGGTTCCTGGACTTGCCACCGATGACAGTTTCGTCGCTTTCGACAACCTTTCCTTCGCCGCCAAGCGGGCTTGGCGTGGTCGGCGCCATGGCTTCGCGGATGCGGTGGCATAAAAACCAGGCACTCTTATAGGTAACCCCGAGCATGCGGGAAAGCTGTAGGGCGGACATTCCCTTTTTGCTTGCGGCCATCAGATGAAAGGCAAGAACCCACTTGTTCAGCGGGATTTTTGAGTCTTCCATGACGGTTCCAACCGTCACTGTGAAAGGCTTATCGCACTCGTTGCACCAATAAACGCCCGGGCGCGTGCTTTTGCCCGCAAGCTTTGAAATGCGTGTGGGATCGGCGTTACCGCAATGGCGGCAAGCCGGACCATCTGGCCAATACAGCCGCTCAAGGTGTTCGCGGGCTTTATTGGCATCGGCAAAAATAGGATTTGTGAGATCGCACATGGGGTTATCCTCGATTGAGAAAATCATACCCCGGTTTTGTGTCTACGTCAAGTATATAGTTGCCTAACCGTCCAGTCAGACTCACAATAAACCTCCACCGTATAGTCATCAATATAACCAGTAACGAGGACACTTCCGTCCTCCGCTGGAAATGCGTCTGTTGACAACATTCCAAAGCTTCTTAATAATGCCGTTGCATTAATAGCCTTTAAGGCTACAAACAAAAATGGAGCAACGCCGTAACCATAACACCAGCCATTTGGAAGAGCAAGAAAAGATAAAATCTTCATACTTGTCCCTTCCAACGAAGTAGAGTAATAAGGAAAATACCGCATCATTTCGAGGTACTAGGTTTATCGAATTCTTTCTTTAGCCCTTCCTCAATAAAATCTGTTGTCATAATCTCCCTTTTAGTCACCGCTTCTAATTTATTAATTGCCATTCCTAGCTTTTCACAAAGGGTTTTTGCCGTAGTAAACGATACTGATATAGATGCATTTGCAACATTATCTCGAAGCAAAACTATACTTATATCTGCCGCCGTGAGATTTATTAAAAAACCATTTGCGTACAACTGTTGCACACCCAGCTGCTGGCCGATTATCTGGACGGAGGGTGGCCTAGCGGAGGTACCAGTGGGATCATCCGGCAAAACAACTCACTCCAACGCGGCGCCGCTGCCTTCTCGGCAAGAACGCGCGTTCCTCCTGTGAAAGCTTTTGTGCATGTCCGACAGAAATACCTAATATACGGGAGTCTGACAATCGGTCAGCTGAGATCGATTTCGCATAATCGTACATTCGCGCAAAATGATGCCAGTATTGGAGCCAAATGCTTCCTGGAAAGCTGCAAATTGAAACACAGCTGGCCCGCGTTGTAATACAGCGACTTGGGCTTGGCACTAACAATCAAAGAGTCTGAGCACTGCCAATACAGCGGCCCGCCCGTCAGATGAAAGCTCGGAGTGGCATTTCGGGTCTGACTAGTCTAGGACTCTACTTTTTGAGCGTCAGGCTCTGCAGCTTGCTGGCCGCCTCCGCTCCGTCGGGGATGATTTCGAAGCCATAGGACGGGCTTGCGGTTTCGGTTAAATAGTTGAAAGTTCTTCCGCCATTGCCCTCGGCATCGGTGCGAAGCTGTCCGAGCTGCCGCACGCATTTCAAGAAGACGCGGTAGGTCGTATTAGGCGATACACCGGCAAGCTTCACGCCCGCGGACATCGTGTTGTAGGTGACAGGAAAGACGGTGACGGAACCCTTGACCGGAGCCTGACCGGCGTCGCTGACATTATCGTTGCTGCAGCTCTCCGAATCCTGACGCACCAAAGCGACGGTTAGTGCTGTCTTCTCCGTCGATAGCGGAAGCTGGACCGGGCAGGCCGTCCCTTCCCGGGCGGAGATAGTATAAGAATAGGCTTTTTCCCCGCTCCCCGTACGTTTGACGTTGCCTACCTCTGCGGCGGTAGCTGGGGTGGCCGAAGTAAAATCGCCCGTAGAATTATACCAGCAGGTCAGCGGCTTGTTTTCGGCAAATGCCGGAAAATTCGTCACAATAAAGAGGGTGACGGCAGAAAAAGTCAGAGAACCGATTTTCATGGCGGTCCATTTTTGAGTGAGCGTTTCCCCTGTCGGGTTGAACCGCTTTGCGCGGGAAAAAGCAACCGTATTTCATTAAAATGTCACAATTTCAGGCCGCACGGCCGAACGGACCGGACTGGCCAACCCCGGCCAGTAGAAATTCGGCGGCCGGCGCCGATGCTTCGAATCATTCGTGGCGAAGACAATTTTGGTCTTATAGAACGGTGCCGATGGCCAGTCCGCCAAAAGCTTTCCACTTCCCGCACCGGCATCTGCTCGGGATCGAGGGGCTTTCCGCCAAAGACATAAGGCTTTTGATCGATCTTGCGGAAGAAGCGATCGAAGTCTCGCGCCAGGTCGAAAAGAAACGCGCGACCTTGCGCGGACGCACTTTGATCAATCTTTTTTTCGAGGCCTCGACGAGGACGCAGTCCTCCTTCGAACTTGCCGGCAAACGCCTCGGCGCCGACGTCATGAATATGCCGGTCGCGTCATCGAGTATCAAAAAGGGCGAGACCTTGATTGATACGGCCATCACGCTCAACGCGATGCGTCCGGACATCATCGTCGTGCGCCATGCGAGGGCTGGCGCGGTGCATCTCTTGGCGAAAAAAGTCGATTGCGCGGTCGTCAATGCGGGCGACGGCTCGCATGAACATCCGACCCAGGCGCTGCTCGATGCGCTGACGATAAGGCGCAACAAGGGAAGGATCGAGGGGCTTACGGTCGCAATTTGCGGCGATATTTTGCATTCGCGGGTGGCGCGTTCCAACATCTTGGCACTTTCGGCGCTTGGCGCGCTTGTCCGCTTGGTTGGACCATCGACCCTGCTGCCTTCGGGAATCGAACGTATGGGGGCCGAAGTTTTCCGCGACATGCGCGCCGGACTCAAAGATGCAGACATTGTGATGACGCTGCGCCTGCAGCGCGAGCGAATGCAAAGCGGCTATATCCCCTCGGCCAAGGAATATTTTTGCTTTTTCGGCCTCGACGAGGAAAAGCTGAAATATGCCAAGCCCGATGCGCTCGTCATGCACCCGGGGCCGATGAACCGCGGGGTGGAAATCGATTCATCCGTCGCCGACGGGCCAAGAAGCCTCGTGCGCGAGCAGGTCGAGATGGGCGTCGCGGTCAGGATCGCCGTGCTGGAGGCCCTGGCCCAGCATCTGCCGAATGAGTGAGGCGCGATTCAAGTGAAGCATTCCGCCACCTCCGCCATTGCCCACCGGCCGCTCGCGCTCGTCAATGCGCGGCTGATCGACCCGGCGCAACCGAAGGAGACTTTTGGGGGCGTCCTCGTCATAGATGGCGTGATCCGCGATGTTGGTGCTTCGGTCACGCGCGGCAATCTGCCCTCGCATGCGGAGATCATTGACTGCGGCGGCGATTGCGTGTCGCCGGGCCTCATCGACATGCGCGCTTTTATCGGCGAGCCCGGCGCCGAGCATCGCGAGACGATTGCAACGGCGACCGCCGCCGCCGCCGCGGGGGGCGTCACCACGATTCTTGCGCGCCCCGATACCATTCCTCCGGTCGACGATCCGGCGGTCGTCGATTTTCTCTTGCGCCGCGCGCGCGATACCGGCCGGGTCAAGGTGCTGCCCGCGGCCGCCTTGAGCGCGGGCCTCAACGGCGCGGAAATTTCCGAGATCGGCTTGTTGCACCTTGCCGGCGCTATCGCCTTCAGCGTCGGCGCAAGGCCCATCCGCAACGCCCGCGTCATGCGCCGGGTCATGGAATATGTGCGCGATTTCGATGGCCTCGTCATTCATTTTGCCGAGGACCCCGATTTGGCCAGCGAAGGCGTGATGAATGAGGGCGAATTTGCGTCGCGCCTCGGCCTTGCAGGCATTCCGCGTGAGGCCGAGGCAATCATGCTCGACCGCGACATACGCCTCGTGAACTTGACCCGCGCACGCTACCACGCCGCGCTCGTGACGACCACTTTGTCGCTCGAGATCATTGCCAAGGCGAAAGAAGGAGGCCTGCCCGTGACCTGCGCCACCTCGATCAACCATCTTACCTTGAACGAAAACGACATCGGCGACTATCGCACCTTTCTAAAACTCGCGCCGCCTCTACGGCACGAGAATGAGCGGCGCGCGCTTGTTGCGGCCTTAGCCTCGGGTCTTATCGATGCGATCGTGTCGGACCATAATCCGCAGGACGTGGAGACCAAGCGCCTGCCCTTTGCCGAGGCGGAAGTCGGCGCGATTGGCTTGGAAACCATGCTTTCGGCGGGCCTGCGCCTTGTTCATTCCGGCGATATCTCTCTGCCGCGCTTGCTTGCCGCGATGACAATTCGTCCGGCCGAAATTCTTAGGATTCCGCAGGGAAAGCTCGAAGCCGCAGCGCCGGCAGACCTCATCCGGTTCGATCCCGACGCGCCTTACGTTGTCGATCCATCGGCTCTCCATTCGCGCTGCAAGAATACGCCTTTCGACGAGGCCCGGATGGAGGGCAAGGTAAAGCTCACCATGGTCGCAGGTGAGATCGTGTTTGAAGCGGCATAACGCGGCCAAATCCCACATAACGGGGCACGCTTGCGGCGCGGGGCACCTTATGCCACCGGCTCATTTTTTGACTTGAAGCGAAGATTGCCGGACCGGCCACGCCACGCATTTTAGAATAAGTCAAAAAATGTTTCACGTGAAAACATTTTGTCCGATCGAGGCCGAAACCCTTACAAAGCCTGATACGTCCTTGAGCTTGCGGCGCGTGCGATTGCGCAAAAAAATTGTAAGTCATGAAAAGTCTTGCGAACGGCGCCTCTTGACAATGGACCGTCTTCATCTCGGCACCCGTGCGTTTGGAATTGTCAATCATTGATGCCGCCCCCCACAAAATTTGGCCAGGGCTTCGCCCTGGACCCAAGAGGTAAAGAGCTAAAGACTTAAGGGGTAAGCGTCCTCGCCACACGGAAACCGAGAATGAGGCCCCGGCCGTCCGAGGTGAGCCTGAGGCGAGTGGCCGCGCGGAGGATCTGAGGACCGGCAAGCCAGGAACCGCCGCGCGCGACGCGGAGCGAAGGAACGCCGCCCTGAAGCCAGGCCGATCCATCCGTTGGCGCGCCGTTGTAATTATCATGCAAAACATCCTCAACCCATTCCCAAACATTGCCGGCCATATCGTAAAGGCCAAAAGCGTTTAGCTTGAAGGATCCAACCGGCGCCGTTTGTTTGTTATCCCATTGGCTGCCGCAGCCATTGCAATTGGCGTTGTTCTTTCCGACATAGTCACCCCAATAATAGCGCGTCGTCGTGCCAGCCCGCGCGGCGTACTCCCATTCGGCCTCTGTCAGAAGCCGGTACGCCTTGCCGGTCAACCGCGAGAGCCAGGCTGCATACTGTTTGGCATCGTCAAAGTTCACATTGATGACCGGCATCTGCGCGCGCCCCCATTGGTCTTTGACTTGCGGGCACGCCCCGGAGGCGGCGCAAGCGTCCCACTCCGCGAATGTCACCTCGTATTTGGAAACGGCGAAGGGCTTGGCAATCGTCACCTCCCGCTGCGGACCTTCATCAGCAGATCTTCCGGGTTCGTTTTCCGGCGAGCCCATGATGAATTTGCCAGCCGGGACCACGATCATCGCCGGGCAGTTTGCACAATCCGTGAACTCCGATCCTGGCTTTATCGCCTTTAACGACGGTGGCTCAGCCGAGGTGACATTTGATGCGGCCGGTGGTTCAGGTTTTGAATTTGTCCATGGTTCGAGGTTTTTTGTCCCATCACCGAAACCACTAAAATAGAAAAAAACGCCCGGTGAAGTGACAGCCAGCACAAGTCCCACTCCCAGCGCAAGTCCCACTCCCAGCGCATGTCTATTTCCGACTAACACTTTGGACGCAGACATAGGCTTGGGCTCTTGGGCTTCTGGCTTCCGCTTCGCTCCCCCGCTAGCGACTCCGTTCCCGGTCAGTCCCAGTGGCGGATCTTGTTTGGGCGGAGCAATGTGCTGAGAAACCGGCGGCGGCTCGGGCAGGAGGGCTGTGTCTGGAAGCGGCGGCTCTAACGGCTCATTGTCTTCAGACGCTACTGGAAATTCCGACTCGCGGGTTTGTGATCGGTCACTAATCGGGAATTTTTTGCCGATGTCAGCTATAAGGTCATCGACTTCCTGCGACACCCTAGCAAAGAGGTCATCACGTCGCTTCAATCGCTGGAGGAGATCCAAAATTTCTTTGGTGGGATCGCCTTTTCGAAACTGCTGTTTCAGCTCGAACACCAGCTGAATCTGATCTAACCGCGTGAGCGATTCGCTATCGATCTTTTCTCTCAATTGACTCAAATTGGAAATCGGAGCTGGCGGCACATCCGGCAATGGATCGGGCAGCGGTGGCGCTTTCGGCAAATACCTGAGAGTTCGCTGCAGGCTCTTGAGGGCTTTCCTGTCCAGGCGGCTGTAATCCACCCAATGCAGCTGGCTCAAAACTGGCGGCAGCGAGTTTGGAGCAACCTTGTCTGACAGCCGGATTGGAAGCAGTATTCTTTGCAGATCCTCGGCATATTTCATTTCGCGCTGGCATGCGCGCGATTCAAGGGAATCCGGTGTCAGCGCCGCGACGAAGATTTCGCACTTTCTAATCGCCGACAGAATGTTGTCCCACCACTTTTGACCACCCGTCAGGTGCTGATCGAACCAGATTTCATGGTCATCATTTCTGAGGTCTTGCACTAGCTGTTCGACGACATCCTTGCTTGCCCGGTCGTAGCTGATGAAGATCTTTGCCATCGCAGTGGCCATTTTAGCAAACTCGGCAGGCACAAATCGTCGGCGCCCGAGACTTTATAATCCAAAAATATAATCCAAAAATCGAATCCACATCCAAGTTTTCGTCAAGGCAGAATTGTCCGGCGCCTGCGCAGGGCTATCGCATTTGGGCATTTGTGTTTTGAGCGCGGAGAGGCAAGCCACCCTTTTGCGGGCTGGCGCTTGGCGAGGTCGCTTACGTCGATGAGGTCCGCAATTCCCTGCGGAGGATTTTACCGACATTCGATTTCGGCAAATCCTCGCGGAACTCGACGAATTTCGGAACCTTGTAGCCGGCAAGTTCGCATTTGCAGAACTCGCGGACAGCCTTTGCGTCGAGCGCGGGATCGCTGCGAACCACAAACGCCTTGACGGCTTCCCCGGCTGCAGAGTCAGGCACTCCGACGACGGCGCATTCCTTGACGCCGGCAAGTCCGGAAAGCACGGCCTCCACCTCATTGGGATAAACGTTGAACCCGGAGACGATGATCATGTCCTTGCGCCGGTCGACAATCCTGAAATAGCCTTCGGCATCCATCGTTCCGATGTCGCCGGTGTAGAGCCAGCCGTCGTGCAGGACATTTGCGGTTTCCGCGGGTTGGCGCCAATAGCCAGGCATGATCTGCGGCCCGCGCGCGACAATTTCGCCGGGCTGCCCAACAGGAACTTCGCCGCCGTCATCGCCGACACATTTCATCTCGGTCGAGGGAAGCGGAACGCCAACCGTTCCGAGCTTCTCTCCCCCGATGGGATTGAGCGCGAGGACGGGCGAAGCCTCGGTAAGACCATAGCCTTCGGCCACCGGGACTCCAGTGACCTCCTGCCATCGCCGGGCGACCGCATCCTGCAAAGTCATCCCGCCGGCAAGCGCCACACGCAAATTCTTCGGCAAATTGGCGCAAAACCAATCCTCGTTCAATAACCCATTGAACAAAGTGTTCACGCCGACGATGAACGTGATATCCTCCTTCTCAAAGGCTTTGCGAAGATTGCTCAATGGCCGCGGGTTGGGGATCAGCACGCTATGCGCGCCGCGCATAAAAAACGCGAGGAAATTCACGGTGAATGCGAAGATGTGGTAGAGGGGCAATACGGTCAGAACATTGTCGCTTTCAAGCATGTCAGCACCCCGGAAACTTACGCATTGCGCCACATTCATGAGGAGATTGCGGTGCGTCAGCATTGCTCCTTTGCTCATACCGGTGGTGCCTCCCGTATATTGGAGACAGGCTGTTGCGGAGGGCTCGAGGCCGTTGGTATAATCCTTGACATTGAGTCCGCGATCGATGTGGGCCGCGCCCAAGGCCAGCGCCCTGGCAAAGGCCGTATGGCGGAACTGTGCAGGGGGAATTTCTCTTTTCACAAATTTCTGCACAAATCCGATCAGGCGCCGCGACGCCACCGGAAAAAGGCTTGCGGCCTCGGTCAGAATGACATGCGCTATTGGAGCCTCTTTGAGGGCCTCACCCAGCCTGTCCGCGAACATATTGATCGCTACAATCGCCGATGGTTCCGCATCCTTGAAAACATGCGCCATTTCATGCGCCTTGTAGAGCGGATTGATATTGACGAGGACGCATCCGGCCTTAAAAATGCCGAATGCAGCGACCGGATAGACGAGCCCGTTTGGAATTTGGACTGCGACCCTCTCCCCCTGTTCGAGGTGCAGCACTTCGCGCAAATAGGCCGCGAAGGCGTCCGAAAGGCGGTCGATTTGAGTAAAGCTCAAGCTTGCCGCCATGCCATTCGGCATGACGGTGGTAAAGGCCCTTGCATCGCGCCTGCGCGCCGCGATATCAAAGGCCAGATCTCCGACCAGGCTATAGCCCGTTTTATCGATCCTGGCCGGTACACCTTGGGGATAGGTGGCTAGCCAAGGACGGTCCGCCGCGGAGATCGTTTTGGCGTTCGGCTCCTCGTTGTCCATCGGCATTCCCCAAAATTGCTTTCGCGCTGTTGTGTTTCGTGCTGCCGTTATAATATCACCTAAAATATATCACAAATCCGTGGCGAAAGACTCGCCAATCTTGTTCGCGCTTCCGCCCCCGGGCAGCTTGATGTTGAATGGAGCACCTTGCACTTGGCTGAACAAAAAACAATCAACTGGCTTCATGTTTCAACCCTCACCGCGGTCACGATCCTTGTCGGAACGGAAGTGGTCGGCGCGTCCTGGGCCGCGGGCTGGGCGCTGGGCGGCCTCTTGCAGCTCGATCCCCTGATCAGCCGTGTCATCGAGGCCGTTTTTGCCCTGAGCGGTTTCGTGCTCCTTTATTTTTTCATGCGCACCGCGGTACGCCACGAGCCCATCCGCTGACTGCGCCTGTGACCAGCTTGCGCCAGAAATCGCACGTCGCCAGACAGATTTTGAATGAAGACTCTCTTTGACCGCAGAGCCCTTCTAAAGGCCGCCGCCGCGCTGGGGCTTTTGCCGGTTCGCGCCAACAGTGGCCTTGCTGCGAGCGCGATGAAGCTTGGGCCGCCGGTGCCTTTTTCTTTCGACAGTCTCAAGGCCATGGCAGAGCGCATGGCGAAGGGGCCTTATTTGGGGCCGGCCCGGCCCGCGCCGGATATCGTCGCCAAGATCAATTATGAGACCTGGGGAAAGATCAAATTCGATTTGGACCGGGCCCTCTTCGCGAACGGACCCGGAAAATTTCCGGTAAGCTTTTTTCACCTCGGAATGTTTTTTCCAAAAGCCGTCGAAATGAACGTTGTCTCGGGAGCCAGCGCGCGTCAGATCATTTATGATCCGAGCTATTTCGCCATGCCCGAGGATTCGATTGCGAAAAAACTGCCGCAGGGCGCGGGTTTTGCCGGCCTGCGAATCCAGGAACCGCGCAGTGGGTCTCTTGACTGGCACAAAAATGATTGGGTGGCCTTTCTCGGCGCCGACTACTTTCGCGCAATCGGCGAATTGCGCCAATATGGGCTCTCGGCGCGCGCCGTCGCGCTCGATGTCGCCGCTGGACGCAAGGCCGAGGAATTTCCGGACTTCACGCAGCTTTATATCGAA
>CAYWHF010000014.1:0-15452 GCA_964457695.1 uncultured Methylocapsa sp. | reverse complement strand
TTGGTGATGAGAAGAAGGCCGCTGCACTTCGGGAGTACGAGGCCAGTCGAACCGGGGCATTGTGCTCAAACTTTCTTGAGGCGGGAGCCTTTGTCAAAAGCGGGCCGAACGAAGGATATCCCGGGATGCAATTATTTTTCCTGATGACGCTTGCGCCTGATTACCCGGAAGCCGGGCCCGCGGAGCGCCACGGTCTAACCTTCACCTCTTATATCAACCGGCCACTCAGCCGCGGCGAGGTCACCCTTGCCTCGGCGGATCCTCTCGATCGGCCAGTGATCGATTTTGAATACCTGAGCATAGCCGATGACATCAGGTGCGCTGTCGCCGGAGTGCGCTGGAATCTCCAAATCCTCTATGCCAGGCCGTTTGACGATATTCGTGGCGAGGAGATCGCGCCAGGAGCAAAGTTGCGGAGCCACGCCGACATAGAGCGCTTTGTGCGGCGCACCGCCTCGACCACCTGGCATCCGGCAGGCACATGCAAAATGGGAGTTGACGAGATGGCGGTGGTGGATCCCTGTCTGAGAGTGCGGGGCATTGAAGGATTGCGGGTCATCGACGCATCGGTCATGCCTACGATTGTGAGCGGCAACACCTGTGCGCCAACGATCATGATTGCAGAGAAAGCTGCGGATCTGATTCGCAACCGCTCGTGGCAAGACGTACAATGTTCCCCTCAAAGCAGCTCGGTCCTGATCGACGGCGGAACAAAAATGATCTGAAAGAAAGGGCGGGAAAATGTCTAAGACTGGGCCGCGGCCCAATTACACTGAGCCCGACAAGCGGGTGACGCTCGAAGATCTTGCTGCGCGAGTCAAGGATGGCGCCGTCGTCGCAGTAGGCGGCGGCCTCTCCTCGCGGGAACCCATGGCCTTGGTCCGGGCAATTCTGCGCCGTGGCGTCAAGGGTCTCACTGTTGTTGGCTCGGCACATGGCATCGATATCGATCTCTTGAGCGGCGGCGGTGCCATCTCCCGGTCCTCGGAGAGTTATGTCGGCTTCGAGCAGGACTTTGGCATGGCGCCGAATTATCGGCGTGCGGTGGAATCCGGCGCGATCAAGGTCGATGACAATTGCTGCTACACTTTGGTGCAGCAATTGCGGGCCGCAATCCAAGGACTGCCCTTCATGCCAGTACGGTCGGTCCGGGGCACAAGTTTTCAATCGCTTCATCCCGAGTATTACCATCTGGTTTGTCCCTTTACTGGTGACGAGCTGTTGCTGGTGCCAGCAATCGAACCCGACATCGCGCTTCTCCACGCCCAGTATGGGGATGCACAGGGCAATCTGCTGATTGAAGGGCCACCGGTCTACGACATCCTCTTCGCCAAGGCATCACCCGTTGTGCTCGCTACCGTTGAAGAGATCGTTCCAACCGAGCGGCTGAACGAGCTCCACGGCGTTCGGATCGCGTACTTCTATGTGACCGCGGTCAGCGAGGTCCCAATGGGAGCGCATCCCACGGCCTGCTACCCTTTCTATGCCTACGACCGGCACCATACCGCGCTCTACTACGAAGCGGCCCGCAAAGGCGCCGAGGCTTTCAAGGCCGAATATCTCTCCGTTTTCGTTCACGGCGCGCCAAACCACTCTGACTATCTCGATAGGATCGGCGACGAGAAAACCCGCGCTCGTCTTGCCTCCTGGCGCGATGGCACTGAAGCCTGGAAGCGGCTCTATGTTGAGGATACCATGGCATGACAAGCTGCACTCTGGGGGAAATGATGATCGCGGCGCTTGCGCGCACGATCGAGGACGGGACGCTCGTCTTCCATGGCTACGGTTCGCCCTTGGCCCAGCTCGCCATGCATGTGGCCAAGCGGACCCACGCGCCGCGGATGGTGCTCGTGGCTGGCGCGACCTGCGGGATAGACCCCGAGCCGCCCTTTCTTGCCCCCACCACCAACGACTGGCTCATGGACCGCGGCGCGTCATCCTCGCTCTTTATCGACGAGCTGTTCGACCTTGCCGCTGCCGGGCGCATGGGGCGCATGTTCCTCTCCGGGCTTCAGATCGACAGATGGGGCAACTGCAATGTCACGATGCTGGGGTATCCAGGGATCAAGCTGAAGCTTCCTGGCGGCGGCGGTGGCTGCAACCTTTCGTGCGATGTCGCGCATATCACCCTTTGGACCACGGCCCATCGATCGCCAAAGGATGCAACAGGCAGGAGGCGGTTCCGCCTCGTGAAAGATTGCGATTTCATTACCAATCTCGGCCATCGCACGAGGAACGGCAGATTGAGCCGGGCACTCGGCCATCGAGGCAACGGCCCGCAATGGCTTGTGACTGAACTAGGCTTATTCGACTTCGATGCTGACGGCCACATGCGGCTGAGGGCCTTGTACCCCGATACATCGGTCGATGACGTTCTAGAGAGCACAGAGTTCGAGCCCCGGCTTGCGGCTAAAATCGACACCATCCCATCGCCTGATTTGCCGATTGTCGAATTCATCCGGCGGCTTGACCCACTCAAAGTCCACGAAAAGGAGATCCGCGCTGAGGACATGGCGCGCGGATTCGAAATCACATAGGCGCGAGGGACGAATGGCTATACCCGCATTAGACGGCCTCGTTGCCCGGAAAAATCAATCTCTTCGTCCGCTGTTCAAAAACAGGCTCAATTTTGTTCCGCTGCCCTATCGGGGGGTCAGCGTTCAAGGCTACCGCGGCCCTCTGACTGAACGCGGCATTACGGGCGCATTTCTTGGACGGGAAACCTATCGGCGCACCGAATTCATTGTCCTTAGGGCACGTGATGAAAGCCACGCTGTCCTAGCGGTAGATGCGGCGAACCGCGAGGACCTTTTCGCGCCGATTGTGCACGTCGAGGTGCTCGCTCTGCCAGATTCATGCACCTATCTGCGCGACCCTCAAACCGATTGTGCCAACCGGTCGGCTCTTGCAGCGCTCGCCGCCAAGCACGGGATTAGCAAGGACCGGACGCTCATCTGCGAAGGAAAGTACGATCACGTCAATTTCATTCATCACCCAAGCCCACTCATGCTCAAAGTCGTCGAAGTCACTCCGCCCGAGCCGCCAAAGCTCTTCGATTTGGTCTGCCACGTTTTAAGCTATGCCGATCTGCCTCCCATCATCCCGGTGCTTGAGCGGATAGAATTGGAAAATTTGGTGCGGGGCATATCGGCGCCCGCCTTCCTGGTCCCTTGCCGCTCGGGAGGCCTCGAAAATCTCGGTGCGCCTATCTACTACCTAGATGAGCGGCCGGCCGAGCGGCAGGACTGGACCTTGATCGGCTGCGAGCGCAGCCTGCAATTCCATCGTCACTACTATGGCGACGAGCCGCCACGAGTGGAAATCTGTCCGCGGCTTATCGCTGGCCCTAGGAATGAGCCGACCATTCTAAAGTGTTGCCTTTGGGAATTCGAGATTGAACAGGAGGGCAAGGTCATGGTCGTTCCATGGGGGGCAAATCTGACGATGGTCGAGCGGGCCTTAAGGGAGCTGTCGCATGACATCGAATGGATTTGAATCGCCTTGGAATGGCGTTTGGTCACTCGATGTGATCGTCAACCGGAGGATTCGCCGGCCGCGCATAACCGGCCTAACTATGGTGATAGACAGTGGTTTTGGCGCCTCGGCCTTACGCGACCTTCTGGCGCTTGCAGGCGACCACATCGATCATTGGAAGTTTGGCTTTGGTACCTCGGCGTTGATGCCACTCAGGGTTTTGGAGGAAAAGCTCGCCTTACTTCATGAGCAGGAAATTCTGACCTATCCCGGCGGCACGCTGCTCGAAGCAGCGATCGTCCAGACCCACTGCCGCGTTTTCATGAAGCGGGCCAAGGAGCTGGGCTTTGGAGCCGTCGAAATCTCCGAGGGCACCATAGACCTGCCAGGAGAGCGCCGCCGGAGAATTATAGAGTGCGCGCGTGAGGCCGGGCTCATCGCCATCACCGAGGTCGGCCGCAAAGATCCCAGGCGCCAGCCGACCGCTGCAGAGTTGGCAGAGCAAGCTCTGAAGGATCTCGCCTGGGGTGCCTCCTGGGTCGTCATCGAAGGCAGGGAGAGCGGGCTAGGCATCGGCATTTATGACCGGGAGGGTGAGGTTTTGACCCGTGTCCTGGATGAGGTCGTAAAACTGGCCGGACACGCTGCTTCGCGCCTCATATGGGAAGCCCCGCTGCGTCACCAGCAGGCGTATCTGGTTTGCCGGTTCGGAGCCAACGTCAGCCTCGGCAACATCCTGCCGCAGGACTGCTTGGCTCTCGAGGCCCTGCGCTGCGGCCTGCGGTTCGAAACTTTTTCGGCCGTCGCCGCTCAGTCCCGCGAGGCTGGCCGATGGGATCCGGCGCGGATCGAGGACGCTTCCGCGGTGCCACTCTCAGGGAGCGGCCGATGAATCCGGCGAAACCGCTAGATCCTGCGAGCCCTGATGCCGTCCTTGAAGTCGGAGAGCGGCTCACCGAGGCACCGTCGAGGAGCCTTATCGATATCGCCTTCAGCAACGAGCTTCGAGCCCAGCTGGGCCTCGCTCAGTCGATCAGCTGGGTGGATCTCGCCCACACTATGGCCCTTGCCGAGCAAGGCGTCATACCTCCCGATGCTGCCCGATCTTTGATCGCGGCTCTTCTTGCTCTCCGCAAGGACGGTAGCTCGTTCACGCCCTCCGCCGCTTACGGGGACCTGTATACAAATCGTGAGGCCTGGCTTGCCCAGCTCACCAAGGCGGCCGGCTGGCTTGGCGTTGCGCGGGCCCGTCGGGAAGCGCTGACAACGGCCTATCATCTGGTGCTCTGCGACGAGCTCCTCGGTCTTGGCGAGGCACTAGCAGGAGTGGTGGAAACGCTGAGCGCTCTATCCCTGCGTCACCGACGCACTTTGATGCCCGATTACACCTATTTGCAGCGGGCTCAGCCGACTACATTCGGTCATTATCTTCAGTCCTTCGCTTGGCCGATACTGCGCGACTTGGATCGCATCGAGGCCCTTTACGGCCGGGCCGACCAATGCCCGGCCGGCATCGGCAGCTCCAACGGATCGGTGATTCTGCAGGACCGGGGCAGGCTGGCCGAGGGCCTTGGTTTTCCGCAGCCGGTCCGGCATGCCCGCGATGCCATGTGGCAGGCCGATATTGCCCTTGAGGCCTGTGCCGTGGCCCTAACCTCGGTCTTGAACCTCGATCGCCTGGCCGAAGACCTTATGATCTTCGCATCAGCCGAATTCGGCATCGTCAAGCTGGCGGATCGCCACACACGGGCGAGCAAGGTCATGCCGCAAAAGCGCAACCCGTTTGCGTTGAGCTTCGTCAGGGCCACGGCGAACCGGCTCATCGGCGTGCAGGCTGGCGTTGCCGCCGCAGCTCGGACACCTTCTGGGCAAATGGATAACCGGCTTTTCGCCTATGAGGCGGTGCCAGATGCAGTGCGCTCCGCCGCTGAAGTTGCCTCCTTGGCTGCTGAATGCATCGCCGGGCTGAGCGTGGACGAAGCTCGCGCTCGGGCCGCCTTGGACGACGGATCGGCCTGCGCGTCCGATCTGGCCGAGCGTCTCGTGAGCGCGATCGAAATCGATTATCGCGCGGCGCATAAAATTGTTGGATGTCTTGTCAAAACCCTGGAGGAAAAAGGACGTTGCCTCGCCAAAGCGAGTGCAGGGGACGTGCGAATTGCCTTTCGATCGGCTGGCCTTTCATCCGATGGAGTCACGGATGAACTTGTCGCAGCAGCCCTCGATCTAAGGACATCCATCTTGGCGCGGAAAGACGTGGGTTGCGCTGCCCCAGAAGAGGTAGCAGCAATGGCTCGCGAGCTGAATGCTGCGGCAAGTGACTGGCACCGCAACTTTGAGTCCGCCCGCGCGCGCCGCGAGGCCGCCTTGGGACGCCTCTACTCCGAGGCGCAGGCGTTCACGGGGGCCACCAGATGACGGAATGGTCTTTTGGTTCGGCCATCTATGGCGGCGCGTGGGCCACGCCCGAGATGAGGGCTCTGTTTGCGGATGTGCCGCGCACAAAGCGTTGGCTTGAACTTCTTGCCATGCTCGCAGAAGTTGAGGCCGACCATGGGGTTATCCCAAAGGATGCCGCTCAGGACATCAAAGTAACCTGCCAGTCAATCGAGATTGATGCTGGCTTTCTGGCAGAGTGCCGGCAGGGATACGATACAACTGGACACTCGACGGCAGGTCTGATCACCGCCGTTGCGCGCCGGTGCTTGGGAACCGGCCGCGAATGGTTTTACTTTGGAGCAACCGTCCAGGATATTACCGATACTTGGCTCATGCTGACGCTGCGCGATGCGCGCGGCTTGCTTATCGCCGATCTCGAACGGGCCATTGCCGCATCGGCCGATTTATGCCGTCGCTACCGCGACACAATCATGGCTGGGCGAACCCATGGCCAGCAAGGTTTGCCCATTACTTTTGGCTTCAAGGCCGCAGGCTGGGTTGCCGAGTTGCGGCGTCATCGGCAGCGTTTCGATGAGGCAGCAAAGCGGCTTGATGTCGGCCAACTTTGTGGCGGTGTCGGCAGTCTTTCGGCAATGGGACCCAAGGCGCTCGCCGTGCAGAAGCAATTTCTTACCCGTCTTAGGCTGCGCGAGCCAGATATGTCGTGGACGGCGAGCCGCGACATTCTAACGGAGTGGGCGCATCTCCTCGTGCTATCGACGGGAACTGCCGATCGGATTGGCCACGAGGTCTACAACCTGCAGCGCGATGAGATTGGCGAACTCCGGGAGCCGGCTTTGACGGGCGCGGTCGGCAGCATCACCATGCCGCACAAGTGTAACCCGGAAACCTCCGAACACATTGGAACGCTGGCTCGCGTCGTACGGGCAACTGCCGCGCTTCTTGCCGAGTGTCTCGTGCACGACCATGAGCGCGACGGCAGATCGTGGAAGGCGGAATGGCATGCCGTGCCGGAGCTGACCATGGCCGCCGGCAAAGTCCACGCGCTGCTCGCCTCACTTCTTGAGGGAATCGAGGTCTGTGCCGAGCGCATGCGCGCCAATCTTGAGACCTCAGGCGGCTTTCCTCTCTCCGAAAGAGCAATGCTCGCACTTGCGCCTCACATCGGCAAGGAGACCGCCCGTCGCGTCATTCAGCGGGTGGCTGCCTCAGCACGGCGCGAAGGCTGCTCATTTGCTGCTGCCGTTGCTGGGGACCGCGACATTTGCGCTTGCCTGACAAAAGAGGAACTTAATTGGCTGGCCGCGTTTGATGCCCAGGTAGGTCACTGTCAAGCGCTGGTCGATCGTATTTTGCTGACTCAGCGCGGGAGCTCAAACAGTGAGTTCGTGGGCTAGCCGATTGGATGCAATTCCTCGCTTAGGGCTCGTAAAGGAACCGACACCGTTGACTTTTGCTGCTCGCCTCTCCGCCGCCTATGGTGGGCCACAGCTGCTATTCAAGCGTGACGATCTTTTGCGGGCAGCTTTCGGGGGCAACAAGGTTCGTTCTCTTGATCTCATCGTCGCCGACGCATTGCGACAGGGTGCCGATACACTGATTACCGGCGCCGGCCCATTGTCGAACCACGTCCGTGCCACAGCCGGCGTAGCGGCCCTCACGGGCTTGCGTTGCGTCGCCGTCTATTGGGGCACACCCCCCGCGCGGGTCGAGGGAAATCATTTGCTTGCTCGGATGCTTGGCGCGAAGATCCGATTCACCAACGATTTTGATCGGGCCTCTGTTGATTGCGCCAGCAATGAAGCCGCCGCCGAGGTCGCCGCTCACGGCGGCCACCCATATCCCATCGCCCGCGGCGGCGCCTGTGCGCTGGCCGCCCTCGCCCATGTTTTGGCTGTCCGCGAGACCGTCGACGAGTGCGACGCCTTTGGCGTTGCGCCCCAAGTTGTGGTGATGGCCGCCGGAGGAGGGGGAACCCTTGCGGGATGGCTATTGGGCACGGCAATATTTGGCGCGCGGTGGCGCCTGGTAGCATTCGCTGTCAGCCGCCCCGCCGCTGAGACATTGGCTCGGGCCAGAAACCTTGCTGCCAAGGCAGCCGGTATAATCGGCTACGCATTACATCTCCACAATATCGAAGTCTTCGTCAACGACGGCTTCGTTGGCACCGGTTATGGCATTCCATCACCTGAAGGGCAGAGCGCCATTGTTGCCACGGCACGGGCAGAAGGCATCTTCCTCGACCCAACCTACACGGGCAAAGCAATGGCCGGTTACGTCGATCTCTTCTCAAAAGGCCATTACAACGGAGCTGAGGCTGTTCTTTTCCTCCACACTGGCGGTGCCCCGAGCCTGTTTACCGCAGCCGTGGAGGCGATGTTATGACCGGCTGGCAGGAGGCTCTGTTTAACCCCCGCCGGGTGGCGGTCGTTGGAGCTTCGGCGTCCCAAGGCAAAGCCGGTGCATTGTTTCTGCGTAACCTTGCCTCGGCGGATGCGGGTTTTTGCGGCGACGTTATCGCCATTCATCCAACGGCCAGTGAGCTGCTCGGGCGCCCAGCATATCCCCGCCTCGCAGCCGTGCCGAAACCGGTCGACTTAGCTCTGGTGGTGACCCCGCCGGCAGCGGTTCCCGAGGTTGTGGCCGGTTGCGGCGCGGCCAAAATCCCTGTCGCGGTTATCATCAGCGGCGGTTTTGCCGAGACTGGAGCGCGCGGCGCGGAATTGCAGCGCGATGTCGCTCGGATCGCGGCGGCAACGGGAGTTCGAATCCTCGGGCCAAACTGCTTTGGTGTCATCAACACCGCTTCCGGCTTGAATTGTTCGCTGTCGATTGGCCTGCCCGGCCGCGGGGGCGTTTCTTTGGTCACGCAGAGCGGTGCCTATGGAATGGCGGCGTTCTCGCGTTCGATCGATGAGGGCTTAGGGTTCGCCAAGATTGTCGCGCTGGGCAATAAGATCGACCTCGGCGAGGCCGACTTGCTCGCCTTTCTCGGCCAGGATCAAGAGACAAGAGTCGTTGCGATGCTGCTGGAGTCGCTGACCGGCGGCCGCCGTTTCTTTGAGACAGCTGCGGAGATAACCGCCAGAAAGCCCCTGGTGGTGCTGAAGACCGGGCGCCATCCTGGTGCTCAGCGGGCTGCCGCGAGCCATACCGCCGCACTTTCCAGTGATGAAGCCGTCCTATCCGCAGCGCTCCGCCAGGCTGGCGCCCATGTCGTCGAGGATGGGAAGACTCTCCTTGATGTTGCGTCAGCCCTTGACCACCAACCGGCCCTGCGGGGCAAACGCGTCGGCATCATCACCAACTCGGGCGGCACGGGCGTAGAACTAGCCGACTTATTTGAAGGAAGGGGGCTTATTGTACCAGCCCTCTCGCCAGACCTGCAGGTAACCATAGCAAGCGTCCTCCCGCCGCATGGGTCAGCCGTCAATCCAATCGATGTCACAACCCAGTGGGAGCACTTTGCCAAAATGTACGCGCGCTCGGTCGAAGCTCTAATCGAGTCGGAGGAAGTCGACGCAGTAGTGCCCGTTTTGTTGCAGCGCTCGGCGCTGATGCCGGAGGTCACTGACGCTCTTGTTGCTGCAAGCAAGCAAGCGCGGGAGCGAGGTTCACTGAAGCCCGTTCACGTCTGCTGGGTGGCACCTCGGTCGGCTGACGCGAACCGCGAAAAATTGAGGGCCGCGGGCATCCCTTGCCACGAGTGGCCAATCGCGACGGCTTCCGTCCTAGCCGCAACAATGTCGAATCCCTCTCGGCCATTCGCGCAACCATCGAAGTGGGAGCCGATTCCCGTGCCCGATTCAGTCAACAACGCGGGCTGGGTGGCTCCGGATGCGGCATTTTCTTTGCTGCAAAAGGCGGGCTTCCCCGTGGCACGTTGGGCGAATGCTGCAGATTCGGCTCAGGCCGCCGCTGCAACACTTGAGATGCAATTTCCAGTCGTTCTCAAAGCGGAGCGTCCAGGCCTTCTGCACAAAAGTGATGCAGGCGCCGTGCAGTTGGGACTCAGCAATAGTGCTGCCGTTTCCATGGCCTTCGAAGATTTTCACCGCCGTCTCGGTGCTGGCCCGGCGCTTGTGCAGGAACAGGCGGCGCCGGGAGTGGAACTCGCCATTGGCGCTCGGCGCGATCTCAACTTTGGGCCAGTCGTAATGGCCGGCCTCGGCGGTGTGTGGATCGAAGCCCTGGAGGACACGGCCCTGCGCTTGGCGCCGATCGAAGCCGAGGAGGCGCTGACCTTGCTGGGCGAGCTCAAAGGCCAGAAAATTCTGAGCGGGTTCCGCGGCCAGGTAGCGGTCGGCGTAGCTCGGTTTGCTCACTTAATCGCCGATGTGTCTCAATGGTTCTGCGCTGCCGCTTGGCTGGGCGAACTCGATCTTAATCCCATCATCGCGAACGGTGATGACTTCACGATCGTCGATGTACGTATGCGCGTCAGCAATCGTTCGATAAGCTCTTGACCAGGTAAAGCGCACGACAATGGAAACGCTCACCGATAATCCCCCGTTTGTTCCTGTCGAGGAGCAAGCGCGACGCGAAATAGAATCCCTCGTTGCGCGGGCGCGCTCGGCACAGGCCGCTATCGAATGTTACACTCAAGAAGAGGCGGATGCTCTCGCCATATCTGTCGGATGGCAGGTCTACAAGTCGCGAGAGGCGCTAGCCAAGCTCGCAGTCCAAGAGGGGGGCTTTGGCAATGTTCCCGACAAGATCACCAAGATTGGGCTCCGCGTATTGGGCACGCTCGCTGATATGGCTTCGGTCAAGACCTGCGGTGTTGTCGAGGAGGATACTGCGCGTGGCCTCATCAAGATCGCCAAGTCAGTTGGTGTCATTGCCGCTTTGATTCCCACCACGGGACCAGATGCAACACCGCCAGTAAAGGCATTGGCAGCCGTCAAGGCGCGCAATGCCATCATTATCTCGCCCCATCCCCGGACCCGAAAAACATCTGCGGCGGTGGTCGAGGTTATGCAGAAAGGCTGTGTGCAGGTCGGTTCACCTGCCGACCTCATCCAATCAATTGAGCACCCCTCGATCGCAAAGAAAGACTTGCTTATGCGCACGAGCGATTTGGTAGTTGCGACAGGCGGCACCAGCAGGGTGAAAGCGGCGTATAGTTCTGGGACGCCGGCTTACGGTGTTGGAGTCGGCAAGTCAGTACATGTTGTCGATGAAACGGCCGATCTTGATGATGCCGCGCAGATGATCGCCAAGGCCAAGACCTTCGACTATGCGACAAGCTGCCTCGCCGATAATTCCGTTGCTGCTCATTCTTCGATTTACGAAACCCTGAAAACGATGCTTGTCGCGCAAGGCGGCCACGTATGCACACCGGCCGAGAAGTCTCGCCTTCAGTCTGTGATGTGGCCCAAGGGTGAGCATATACCATCGGTTGAGATTGTCGCAAAACCGGCGTCGCGGATCGCCAAATTGGCCGGGATCGAGCTTGCTCCGGATCGCAGCTTCTTCGTCATTGAGGAGGACGGGGCCGGCGAGGCCCATCCGTTTTCCGGTGAGAAGCTATCTGTGGTGCTTGCACTCTACCGGTACGAGGGTGGCATCGATGGTGCGATCGACCTCGTCAACCGAATCACTTCGTATCAGGGGGCAGGCCACACCTGCGGCATTCATAGCCGCAGTGACGATCATGTAATGGCCTTGGCCATGGGTACCAAAACGGCGCGCGTTATGGTTAATCAAAACTTGAATGAGGGGGCAGGCAGTGTTCGCAATGGCCTTCCATATACGCTTTCATTATCCTGCGGTTCCTGGGGTGGCAACATCACGACCGAGAACGTCAATGTCCGCCATTTCCTCAATCTGACCTGGGTCTCCCGGCCGGGGGCGCCGCATCCAGTGGCGGCCGAGGAGGTCTTTGGCACACATTGGTCAAAGTATGGCAAGGACTAGGGATACCTCGAACCGGCTCAAAGGAGGATTTGCCACCAGGGCTATCCATACCGGCCACAATCCCGCGGATCATTTGGGCGCATTGACGCCGCCCGTCTTCATGACGTCGACTTATGCCTTCGAGACGGCGGAGGTCGGCGAGCAGATTTTTCGGGGCGAACGGCAAGGCTACATCTACGGCCGGACACGCAATCCCACCCAAGCCCTTCTTGAGGAATGCATCGCCGGTTTGGAGAATGCCGAGGCTGGGCTTGCCGTCGCATCCGGCATGGCGGCGATCAGTTCGACCTTATGGACGCTGCTGCAGGCTGGAGACGAGGTCGTTATCGATCATACCCTCTATGGCAACAGTTTTGCCTTGTTCGTGCGGGGGCTAACCCGCTTCGGAGTGGATGTCGCCGTTGCGGACTTTACGGATCTTGATGCAGCGGCTGCCGCCATATCAAAGGGGGCGCCAAAAGTCGTCTTTTTCGAAACGCCGGCGAACCCGAACCTCAGGATCATCGATATTGCAGCCATAGGCCTGATGGCGCACGAAGCCGGGGCCCTATTGGTCGTCGACAACACCTTCGCCACTCCCGCCCTGCAGCAGCCCATTCTCTTGGGCGCTGATCTCGTCGTTCATTCAGCGACCAAGTTCATTGGCGGGCATGGCGACCTGATTGCGGGCATTGTGGCAGGACCGAAAGAGACCGTCGAGCACATAAGGCGTCATGGGCTGCGTTACTTCACCGGCGCCACCATTGCGCCGCTGACCGCATTCCTTCTCCTGCGTGGCCTCAAGACACTGGAGCTGCGAATGGAACGGCATTGCTCCTCAGCCCTGGCCATTGCGCAATTGCTCGAACAGCATCCTGCCATTACCTGGGTTTCTTATCCCGGCCTAGCGAATTCGCCATTTTATGAGCTCGCACGGCGGCAGATGACGGCCTTCGGTGGTTTGATCGCGTGCGAATTGCGGGGCGGCAAGAAAGCCGGGATGGCCTTCATGAATCGCCTCGCGCTTGTTACGCGAGCTGTAAGCTTGGGTGACGCCGAGACTCTCGTTCAGCACCCCGCCAGCATGACTCACTCACCGTACACGCAAGAGGAGAGGCAGAAGCACGGGATTACCGACGGCCTCATCCGCTTCTCGGTTGGACTGGAAACCCTTTCAGATCTGAAGGATGACATCGTTCAGGCGCTCGATGCTATCCCCTTTTAGCAGCACGATGGCTGCTTCCATTGCGCATGCGCCGTGAACGTTGGCTTCTGCTCGCCGAGGTGATCAGCACGGACGGCTGAGAAACCTAATGAATAACACTGATACCGGTGCGTTTTTGCATAATATCCTCTCGACCGTGAAGACCATCGCGGTGGTTGGCGCATCTGATAAGAGAGTCGGCCTTCCCATGGTGTATTCGGCTTTCACCTTAAGCAGGGCTATCAGGTGGTCGGCGTAAATCCAAACCTTGCCGGACAGAGCATTCACGGCGCGCCATTTTACAAAACCCTCGCTGAAGTTCCGGAGGTCATCGACATGGTGGATATTTTCCGTAAACCCCGAAGCTGCCGGAGGTGCAGTCGACGAGGCGCTTGCGCTCGAGCCAAAACCTAAGGTCATTTGGATGCAGCTTGGTGTTCAAGACGACGAGACAGCCGAGCGTGCGCGCACCCTTGGCGTAAAGGTTGTGATGAACCGCTGCGCGAAAATTAAATATAGGCGCTTGGCAATCCGCAAATCGTAGCGTGCCCGCGAGATCTCGCTGTTTGAGCACGCCCCCCAGACGTGCCCGTAGAGCGCGCGACGTCGCAGGTGCCGTAACTCGGGCCGAGCTACGCCCTCCCTTCGTCACGGCACCCTCGATGCTCTCTCATCCTGATTGACGCTGGATTTTCATATTGATTGACGTATTAAGTCACCAGATGATCGGGAAGTTTCGCTATGACGTAGGCGAGCCATGCCTGGGGAGACGTACGGCCGGCGACCTGAGAAGCTTACCACTCGATTCACCCGCTGGGTTCGCCATGGCCACCTGGATTAACAACATGCAATATTTCTTTCGGCACTATTGGCAGTGGGCTGTGCGGCACTGTTCTGGATTTCGCAGTGCGCGCGGGCCAGCCCCGCCAGATAAGCGCTTGCCGCTCCGGGCGGGCTCCGCAGTACTACCTTAAGCCCGTCGCTGGAAATTATGTGAGATAAACGCTGCCAACGCGCGCGTCACTCAAGCTCGCAAGGGCACAACCATTCCGCCCCGCCGCAATTCGTCCAGCCAATCCGCCCAATAAACCATCATCGCGACGCGCTCTGCCCAATATTCAGCGCGGGCGTAAGCCTTTCGCACCGCATTGGACTCGACATGGGCGAGCTGCGCTTCGATGGCATCGGCATTCCACTTGCCACATTCATTGAGAAGCGAAGAGGCAGCTGCCCGGAAGCCATGACTGGACATGTCGTCCTTCGCGTATCCAAGCCGTCGTAGAGCTGCGTTGAGCGTGTTTTCTGATAGCGGCCGCGAAGGTGAGCGCACACCAGGAAAGAGCAATTCGTATTGCCCCGTGAGCGTGCGAAGCTCTTCCAGGACAGCGATGACTTGCGGCGCCAACGGGACGCGATGCGGCCGACGCATCTTCATGCGATACGCGGGAATGGTCCAGACGCCTGCGTCCAAGTCGAATTCCTTCCATTTGGCGAGACGCAATTCTGCTGGCCTCGTAAAGGTCAAGGCGAGCAACTGGAGGGCGGAGCGGACTACCAGGGTTCCATCATAGCCATCTATTGCACGCAAAAGCGCGCCGAACGGGACGGGTTGGATGATGGCGGCTCTATGCTGGATAACGGGCGCGGTCAACGCGCCATGCAGTGCGCTGGTCGGGTCGGTCGTGACGCGGCCTGTCGCAACGGCGAAGCGAAACGCTTGACCGATGATCGCCCTAAGCCTCCGAGCCGTCTCCAATCGTCCTGCGGATTCGACCTGCCGAAGAACGACTAAGACTTCCGGGGCGGTAATTTCAGCGATGGGGCGCGGCCCCAGGGCAGGGGTCGCGAGGTCGAAGAGCCACTCAGCCTTGCTGACGGTCCTCTCCGACCTTCCTTCCCGGCGCTTCTTTTCCAGAACCTCGCGGCTAATGGCCTCGAAGGTGTCTGCTTTCTGACTTTCTGAGGCCAGCTTTCCGAGCCGCTTTTGTTGGCTTGGATCGCAACCGGAGGCCAACAGCTTCTTGGCTTCTTCCCGCTTCGCGCGTGCCTCTTTCAGTCCGATGCCTGGATATGAACCGATAGCGAGTTTGCGCTGCTTCCCCGCGAAACGATAAGCCAAATTCCAGAGCTTCGATCCCGACGGCTGAACCCACAGTTGCAGGCCGCCGCCGTCCGAGAGTTTAACGGTCCTGCCTGTCTTGGATTTCGCCGCGCGGATCGCCGAGTCGGTCAGCATCTGTTGGCCTCGTGTCTCATTGGCTTGCGTTGAGGCCAACAATAAGGCCAACAAATTTGTCGGCTGTCAACGGACTATTGCGGACGATTTAGGAAGTTCGTAAAGGCTATGTTTATTATTTCACTAGGGTTTTTGGATGGCCTTGAAAGGCTGTGGATATGTATTTGGTGCCCAGGGGCGGAATCGAACCACCGACACCGTGATTTTCAGTCACGTGCTCTACCAACTGAGCTACCTGGG
>CAYWHF010000013.1:0-15663 GCA_964457695.1 uncultured Methylocapsa sp. | reverse complement strand
TGCGGGGCACTGACCAATCGCGGCGCGCTGCTGGAGCGATTCGGGCGGATTGACGAAGCCCTTGCTTGTTTCGACGCGGTTGCGGCGCTAACTCCTGAAGATTGCGCGAATTTGTTTAATCGGGGGTCGGTCTTGCAGAAGCTTGGCCGCCATGAAGATGCGCTCGCAGCTTATGAAGAGGCCGCGCAGCGCGGCCCGCCCGACGCAGACACGGAACTCAACAGAGGCAACGTTCTCCAAAAGCTCGGACGCCTGGAGGAAGCCCTTGCCGCTTACGATCTTGCCTCACAATATCGCAACGGCTATCCGCAGGCTCTCTACAACAAGGGAATAGCTCTGCAGGCGCTGTCCCGGCCGCTGGAGGCGCTTGCGGCCTATGACGCGGCGCTTGTCCTCGATCCTGCCCATTATGAAGCCTCCTGCAATCGCGGAAACGCCTTGCACCAACTCGGCAGAGACGAAGACGCTCTGGGCGCTTGCGCCTATACTCTGCGGATCCGCCCGGGGTTTCTACCGGCGCTTGCCAATCGCGCCAATATCTTGCTCCAGCTGGGGCGCCCGGAAGAAGCGATTTCATCCTGCGACGAGGTGTTGCGGCAGACCAGAGCGCATCCGCAATGTCTCGGTATCCGCGGTGCCGCTCTGCATAAATGCGGGCGTCTGGAAGAAGCTCTCGCCAGTCTCGAGGAAGCCCTCAGCCTCAACCCCGATGCCCCCGAGGCATGGGTCAATAAGGGCAATGTCTTGCAGGAGCTCAACCGTCATCCCGAAGCGATGGTGTGCTATCAAGAGGCCTTGCGCATAAAACCTCACTATGCCGAAGCGCTTTCCGGCCTCGGCGTTGCCCTAAAGGAGCTCGGTCAGATAGACGAGGCCCTCGCCTGCTTCGAGGCGGCCATAAGAATTAAGCCAAATTATCCCGATGCGCGCAACAACAGGGCCGGAGTGCTTCTTCTCACGGGCTTTTTGAGGGACGGGTTCGCCGATTTCGAAAGCCGGTGGGACCGTACAAATGCGCCGCCCAAAACTTTCCCTTCCAATTTGCTGCAATGGGATGGCCAGGAGCTGACAGGGCGAAAAATCCTCGTGTGGGATGAGCAGGGCCTCGGCGATCTGATTCAGTTTGCGCGCTATCTCTTATGCCTTGTTGAGGCCGGAGCCGACGTCACTTTTCTCTGCCGCAAGAATATGCATCAGCTTCTCCGCAGCTTGTCTACGCCTATTCGCCTCATTGAAACGGCCGATCCATCCGGGGATTTTGATTTTCAATGCGCGCTCATGAGCCTGCCTTACGGATTTCGAACTTGTCTCGATACAATTCCGGCAGTGATACCTTATCTACGCCCGGAACCAAGTCTCGCCGCAAAATGGGCCGAACGAATTGGCGCTGGTGGCTTTAAAATCGGCATTGCCTGGCAAGGCAACAAATTCATTAACCTTCAAAGGTCGATTCCGCTTGCCTGCTTCGCGCCGCTTGCGGCAATCCCGGGCGTGCGGCTTTTAAACCTTATGAAGGATCAGGCTCCAATTGCCGTGGATTCGCCGGCCTGGCGGTTCACGGTCGAGAGCCTGGGTGGCGACTTTGATATTGGACCCGCCTCCTTCATGGACTGTTCTGCTGTCATGGAGAATTGCGACCTCGTCGTAACGTCGGATACGTCGATCGCGCATCTCGCCGGAGCCTTGGGAAGACCGGTATTTGTCGCACTCAAGGGCATCCCGGACTGGCGCTGGCTGTTGGACCGCGAAGACAGCCCATGGTATCCAAGCATGCGGCTCTTTCGCCAAGCCGCCAATGGCGATTGGGATTCCGTCTTCAAAAAGATCGCTGCGGCAACCGAAGTGCGAATCATGGAGAAAGCACGCGAGCCCGTGTGCGCTGTTCCGGCATCCCAGGCGGTCGCAATTCCAAGTTCGGTAGGCGAACTCATCGACAAGATCTCAATTTTGGAGATCAAAGAAAGCCGCATCACCGGCGCCGAAAAACTTGCTCACATACGCCATGAGCTCTCACTTTTGCAGTCCATCAAGAACGATAGCAGCCTCGCGGGCGAAGAGCTCGCCAAACTCGGCGCCGAACTCAAATTGGTCAATAGCGTACTTTGGGACGCCGAGACCGAAATCCGCGCGCATGAGGCGCGGGGCGACTTTGGCGAAAGCTTCGTCGCGCTGGCGAGGCAGATTTACACGACCAACGATCAGCGGGCCGCTTTGAAAAAAGCGATTAATCAGCTCCTTAATTCCGTGATTGTTGAAGAAAAATCTTACTAAGCCAGCTTCTGCCAGAGCGGCCTCACTGGCAGCGGCGGGCCAAGCTGCGGCTACGAAGGCTGGACGCGCCAATTGAATTGTTCAATTCACCTGTTCCCCATGCTAACGGTGCGGATGGGGCGGGTTAGCATCGAACCAGCAGCCGGCATTGTCCAAGGCGCCCGGCGCGCATTCTCCTTACAAATGGTTGTTCTTTCAATTCCGCGGGAGTGAACCAGATGCAACCGAAGATATGCTTCCCGGCATTGGTCATTTGCCTGTTTTGGCTTTCCCCGCTTAAAGCCGCAACCTGCCGCGATCCGGCCGGATTTGAGGCCTTCCTTGCGGGCTTTAAGAGCGAGGCTTCGGCAAACGGGATTTCCCCTACGGCGCTGAGCGAACTTGACGGCATTACTTATGATGCTTCGATCGTGGCAAAAGACCACGGCCAGCATGTCTTCCACCAAAGCTTTGAGCAATTTTCGGGCCGTATGGTCAATGCCTACAGGCTGCGAAAAGGCCGGGCGTTGATAAAACAATATGGTGACGTCTTCGCGCGGATCGAGCAAACGTACGGCGTGCCAGCCCCGGTGATCGTCGCGATCTGGGGACTTGAGACGGATTTTGGCGCGGTTCAGGGCAATAGCCCGACCTTGCGTGCGCTTGCGACGCTCGCTTACGACTGCCGCCGCAGCGCCATGTTTCAAGAGGAGCTCATGGACGCGCTGCGGCTCATCGAGCGCGGAGACTTGTCCCCAGATGCGCGAGGCGCTTGGGCTGGCGAAGTTGGCCAGACTCAGTTCATGCCTTCCTCTTACCTCAAATATGCCGTCGATTTCACCGGCAATGGCCGCCGCGATCTCATCAACAGTGTGCCCGATGCTCTTGCTTCAACCGCAAATTTTCTTCGCTCTTATGGCTGGCAGCCAGGCGCCGGGTGGTCGCCAGGGTCTGCTAATTTCGCCGTGATTAAGGAATGGAACAAGGCGGACGTCTATGCGCGGACAGTCGCCTATTTTGCCACGAAACTCGCCGGCGGAAGCGGCGGCGAGTAGATTCCAGCGAGCGGTGCCAAATGCCTATGACTGGGCCGACAGGAGAATCATAAGAGATAAGGAGATGGCGGTCCGTCGAAGTCGAGGGCACGTGATCGTCGCAAAAAAAGACAACAATAGCCGCAATAGCGGCGTTTGACAGCATCATCGCGGTGGCGGCGGAAGCTGCCCACGCGATCTCAACGACGGATTTTACCAGGGGACTTCAATCCGGGGCGCTCTCATTCGAAAGGAAATTTCATCATGCACCTTGGCATACGCGTGATCGCCGAATTTCTTGGCACCTTCTGGCTGACATTCGCGGGATGCGGCAGCGCCGTTCTCACCGCCGGCTATCCCGGACTAGGGATCGGCTTTTTAGGTGTTGCCCTGGCCTTCGGCCTCATCGTGCTGACAATGGCCTATGCGGTCGGTCACATTTCTGGTGGGCATTTTAATCCGGCGATTACGCTTGGCCTTTTCGCCGGAGGACGCACGCCCTTACGCGACGTCATTCCCTACATTGTGTTCCAGGTCGCAGGCGCGATCGCCGCCGCGGCGGCGCTTAAAATCGTTGCCCAAGGCCAACCCGATTTTGTCCTTGGCGGCTTCGCCTCCAACGGCTTCGGCGATCTGAGCCCCGGTCACTATAATTTTCTTTCCTGCGCGATCGTCGAGGTGCTTTTGACGTTTTTCTTTGTGCTGGTCATTATGGGCGCAACATCGGCGGGCGCGCCGGCGGGCTTCGCGCCGCTCGCGATTGGACTAACCTTGACCCTGATCATTCTGGTCGCCATTCCGGTCACCAATGCCTCGTTTAATCCCGCGCGGAGCACTGGTCCCGCGATCTTTGCGGGCAAAGCCTATATCGATCAACTGTGGTTCTTTTGGGCGACGCCAATCGCGGGCGCCGTGGCGGCGGGTCTTTTTGGCAGGGGCTTATTCCGCAAACCCTAAGACAGGCCCCTTTTGCGGGGCAGCCCCGCATTCAATATTTCCGGACAAGGTTGACGAGCTTACCTTGAATGCGGACCCGGTCTGGACCGAAAATGCGAGTCTCATAGGCAGAATTGGCGGCCTCGAGCGCGATTGAGGCTCCGCGTTTGCGCAGGCGCTTCAAAGTCGCCTCCTCATCATCGATCAAGGCAACCACGATGTCCCCGGTCTCGGCGGTATCCTGTTTGCGAATCACAACCGTGTCACTATCGAATATGCCAGCCTCGATCATCGAATCGCCGCGCACCTCCAAGGCGTAATATTCGCCCGGAGGAAGCATGTCCTGGGGCAGGCTGATGGTATGGCTGCGGTTTTGAAGCGCCGTAATCGGCGTGCCCGCAGCAATCCGTCCCATAACCGGGATCGAAATCGTCGTGCGTTCGGCCTCTTCGTCTTCGGTGCCCTGCGCCCACGCCCGGACCCTGCCGAGGTTGCCCTCAATGACACTCGGCGAAAATCTTTTGCTTCGTCCTGTTTCTGGCGGCGATGAGGAATCCGGCAGGCGCAGCACTTCAAGCGCGCGTGCGCGATTGGGCAACCGGCGGATAAATCCGCGCTCCTCAAGCGCAATAATCAGCCGGTGAATGCCTGACTTCGAGCGCAAAAATAGAGCCTCCTTCATCTCGTCGAAGGATGGCGGAACGCCGGTCTCCTTCAAACGCTCATGAATGAAGCGCAGAAGCTCGTTTTGCTTTTTCGTCAACATCGGGCGGGCCCCCTGAAGTTCACCTTTTGCGGCACATCGCGCTCGCCAGCGCCGTAATTCGATACAAGACAAATGGTGAACGAATGATATATGTTCTTGCTGCGTTCCGCAAGTCCAGAGGTTATTGCCCGTTGCCGTAAGGAGCGAAACTTGGGAGCCAGGAATGCGCCTCTATAATGATTTATGAAGAATAATATCAGTTGTCATCTTGTCGAATTTAAGAGAAACTAGCCATCGGCTGGCCCGCTGAAGGCAGCTCCGCTCCAGAAAGTCTTGGCAAACCGATCTGAGCATTGCTGGCCAAAAGGTCGTGCCGCTGCCGCGTGGGCGATTTGATCGACCATTTCGGGTATCGACAAAGAACCGCAAAGCCAAAGACAAAACAAACGCAAGCGGCGCAATCGAAGCGACAACCGCCAAGTGTACTGAAATAATGAACGTCCCATGGATCTCGATGAAGCCGCAGGAACCAAGCTGCCGCAGCAACTCGCGGGGCTTAGCTCCCACCTCCGTTTTGATTCATTCAATTTTCCCGCCGGGGACGCCGTAAGTACGGCAGAGAAGCGCGCGCGAACCCGCAGTCATTGCACCGCAATTTAACGAATGTTCATACCGCCCCTAAACGTCTGCCCGCTAGAAAGCATTTTTTAAAGCCATGGAGCCACAATGTCTTTGCGTCAATTATCACGTCATTTGTCCTTTGCCGCGGTCATGCTCGCGAGCATGAGCCAAGCCATCGCCGATCCGGCAAGTTTGATGGAAGGCGCGCAAACGATCCCTTCCCGCCAGGGCCACAAAATCGTCATCCCAGCTTCAAGTCTTGCCGCAGCACAAGATCGCGGCATCCGCGCCAATACCAATGTGCGTTTCGTTGTACCGGAGCAACCCGCCGCGAGAAGGTCAACCGCGGGCGGACCGCCTTTCTTCGGCTATAATTTCGAGACGCCTGCGTCGCTGGCTTGCATCTATATCTTCGGCCAGCAGGCCTCGGGCTGCAATCCCAACACCGTCACCGCCCTCGCTCAAGGCGGAAGCAGGGCCATCGCGATTGTTGACGCCTATCATTATCCAACTGCGATGGCGGATCTCACATATTACAGCAGGCAATTTGGCCTGCCGGCGCCGACGCCGAACAGCTTTCAGACTGTTTTTGCTTCCGGCCGCCAACCCGCACGTGACTTGGGCTGGGAGCTCGAAGAGGCGCTCGACATTGAAATGGCGCATGCCATGGCACCAAACGCCAAAATCTATCTGGTCGAGGCCGCTTCCAATTCGCTTTACGATCTTCTGGCCGCGGTTGACAAAGCCGCGCAACTGGTCGCTGCCGCGGGCGGGGGCGAAGTGTCGATGAGCTGGGGCGCCAGCGAATTCGGATACGAGGCCTATTTTGACTCCCATTTCCAAAAAAATGGTGTCGTTTTCTTTGCCTCGACCGGCGACGCGCCCGGCGTTTCATGGCCGTCCGTGTCGGCCAATGTGGTTGCGGTTGGCGGCACGAGTCTCGCGCGTCACCTTTCGACCTTTGCGTTTCTCTACCACGCCACCTGGTCGGAGGGCGGCGGCGGCTCCAGCAGCTATATTCCGGTCCCGGCCTATCAATCTTCCGTGGGTGCGACAGTTGGCGCATACAGAGGCGTGCCGGATATTGCAGCGGTAGCGGACCCGGCCACGGGCGTCTGGGTCTTTGATAGCGGCAATGGCGGCTGGTTCAGTGTGGGAGGCACGAGCGTAGCATCTCCGCTCATTGCAGGCGTTGTAAATAGTTCCGGCCATTTTTACCCCTCGAGCGCTATGGAGCTTGCGCAGATCTATCAGAACGCGGCAAATCCATCGACCTACGCAGCGGCCACGACGGGCTACTGCGGCCCGCAAGCGGCGTTTAAGGCCGCCACAGCCTGGAATTTTTGTCTCGGAGTTGGTTCGCCGCAGACTCTGACCTCGCAGTAACCCGAATTTTCCAATTCAAAGGCATTCAATCCGGTGGCCGTTGCGCGGCCGCCGGATTGCAGGCTCCGTTGAACAAACTCCAGCTGACCGGGCCTGCCCGGGCGTTCGTCGCGTTGACAGCAGTGGCCGAGGCCACTACGGTGTCCCTGTCGTGGCTAAGGGAGCCCGGCATTTTCTCCCCAGAGCGTGTCAAGCAAAAGTGGCTAATGGGTTTGCCTCCGGACACGCGGCAAGCCCAAGGAGTAGAGGAAGATGACGATTCGAAGAAAAGTCATCTTACTCTAGGCAGAACATGCAAATCCTCACTCAAGCGCCGGCAGCCCGGCCAATTCCAATACCGCTGCGGGATATTATCCCCTGGTTCCTCTTCGCCGGCGTTGTGGCGCTCGTTTCGATCTATTTCATCGGCGCCGAGCAGGGCGCCCTAGCTCTCATCTCCGGCAATTTTGTGCACGAATTTGTGCATGATGGGCGCCATCTCCTGGCCTTTCCCTGCCATTAGAGACCTGTCAAATGGTGAGCGGTCTTCTCCTGCGCGGCCTGATCGCTGGCGTTTTTGCGGGCGTTCTTGCGGCGAGCTTTTCGTTTTTCGCGGGCGAACCGCCGCTCGAACGCGCGCTCGCATTTGAGATCGCGGCAGCCGAGGCGCCCGGACCCGAAACCGTGAGCCGGAGCACGCAGCGTGGCCCCGGGCTTTTTGCCGCTCATGTGATCTACGGTGCAGCGATCGGCGGGTTTTTCAGCCTCGTCTTTGCCCTCGCTCTTGGCCGCATAGGAGGTTTCGCGCCGCGATCGCTCGCGGGACTGCTTGCGATTGCTGCCTTCATCGCGCTGGTTCTCGTACCGGAGCTAAAATATCCGGCCAATCCGCCGGCGGTAGGCGCTTCTGACACTATCGGCGAGCGCACCGCGCTTTATTTCGGAATGCTCGCTATTTGCCTCCTTGCAATGATCCTCGCTGCCACGCTTGCCCCCGTACTTGCGGCAAGATTTGGCCCTTGGAATGGAACGCTCATCTCAGCCGCCATTTTCTCCTTGATTGCGGCGATCGCAGGAGCTGCCCTGCCCAGCGTTGATGAGGTCCCGGCTGGTTTTCCCGCCAGTGTCCTTTGGAACTTCCGCGTGGCATCGCTCGGCGCACGATCAATCTTTTGGTGCGCGCTTGGTTTGAGTTTCGGCGCCATGGCGGAAAAATGGCTGAAACGCAGACCCAGCGAAGGTGTAACCTTCTCGCTATAGCAAGCTCTTCGCACAGTCATTCATACAACCGGGGTTAAGCTGCATGGGCGGCGAAAACATATCGAGCGTCGGCAGTCATTTTGTGATTGGACTGCAGCCTTCTCCGGTATTGACGGAACATGACCGCAAGCTTCTGTCCGACCTGTGTCCGGCGGGCGCCATCCTATTCAAGAGCAATTTTCGCCATGACGTTCCTTATAAAGAGTGGCTTCAAAACCATGCGCGGCTAATCGCCGATATTCGCGCCGTAAGCGGCCGCGAGCGTATGCTGATTGCCATCGACCATGAGGGCGGCCGCGTGTGCCGGACGCCTTCGCCAATCACGCGCTTTTCCTATGCCGCGCAATGGGCGGGCCAGGCGGGTGCCGTCGGCCGGGCCATGGGCATCGAGCTCGCTTCCCTTGGCATAAATTTGAGCTTTGCCCCGGTGCTCGACATCCACACAAACCCCACAAATCCGGTGATCGGCGCGCGCGCTTTTGGCGAGACGCCTGAAAAGGTCATCGCGGCGGCTCTGCCCTTTATGGAGGCGCTGCAGAGCGAGAGGGTCCTTGCCTGCGGAAAACATTTTCCGGGGCATGGCGACACCGCCATCGATTCGCACGTCGGTCTGCCTTTGCAGACACTTAGCCTCGACGATCTCCGCGCGCGGGAGTTAAAGCCTTTTGCCGCCGCGATCCACGCCGGCATTCCGGTAATCATGACGGCGCATATTCTCTATCCTTTCGTCGATCCGGATACGCCGGTGACCCTCTCGCGCCGGTTCTTGACAGAGATTCTCCGCGAGGAGCTAGGATTTCAGGGCGTGGCCATCTCCGACGACATCGGCATGGGCGCGATGAACGGCGTCTTCGACCGTCCCGAGTCCGCCGTGCGCCTGATCCAATCCGGCTGCGACATTCTGATGGTCTGCGCGCATTTCACCTTTACGGACCGGGCACGCGATTTTGCCCGCGCGATTGTCGCGGCAATCGACGATGGCCGCTTGGACCCTGCTCTTGTCGAACGCTCGCAAGCGCGCATAAAAAACCTTCTCGCCCGCGCAGCGATGAACGAAGTGTTGGCTTTGCCGGAGAGTGTCTTCCGCGCCCACGCCAGCGCCGGGCCGCTCTTCGACTCGGCAACCGTCGAAGTGGTTTAGTGTCAGGCCTATATCCTGTCCGCCGGTATTGGCCGCGTTTGTTTTTGGCCGTCAGGGCGCGTCCAGCAAGAGTAGGAAGTGTTTTGCGTCGGGGCACGCGACAAAGCAAAGGCTTGAAACAAGATAAAGATTTGGAGACACGTCATCTTGCTTTGGAGCTGCCTGCCAAGCGGCCGTGATAAGAGGAGAGAAGGACCTGCCACCATTCCCCATGCCGTTGCAGGAAAATCGCGTCAGGAAAAGTATGGCGCGCGACATGATGCTGCGGAATGGTTTCCCAGCCTCTGTGCTCGACCGTGACGCGGGTAGCACAACCTACGGGCTCGAACCGCACCTCGACTTCGGTGATCTGGCCGGAGATGAACGTCGCCTGCCTCCAGGTGAAGGCGAGGCGGACACCCGGCTCCCAGACGGTGATGCGGCCAATCTCAAATTGACTGCCGTCCGCGAAAGTTTCGGTGAAACGGCCGCCTGGACAAGGCTCGAAGGCAAGGCGCCCTAGCTTGCGCGGAGTAAACCGGAACAGGGGATCGGGACGCCACCATTGGCCGATCTCGCGCGTGAAAACCTCGAACGCCCATTCGGGCGTAGCAGCGATACGCAATGACACAAGAATTCGCGACGTCAACGGCGGACTTCCAGATGCGCCTTGAAGCTGGCGAGCTGCCTTGTCCAAAGCTGCTCTGTCTGCTCCAGCCAGGATTTTAACTTGGCCATAGGTTCTGGACGCAGACTGTAGATACGCACGCGACTATCAAAATCGGGGTGAGTTTCTTCGATGAGCCCGCCCGCTTTCAAGGTTCGCAGATGCCTGCTCAGCGCAGGCGGATTAAGACCGGTGGAGTAAGCGAGTTCTCCGGCCCGCCTCGGCCGCTCCCGCAAGAGTTCTATGACATGTCGGCGGTGCGGATCAGCGAGGGCGGCAAGAGTTCGGTCGAGAACGGCTGCCCGTCTCAAATCCAGCCTTCGATCTTGAGCCCGCTCGCCTTCTCCGCGTCCTCGCGCGAAACATAACGGACGGATTGCCCAAAAGTCCAGACATGGCCTTCGGGGTCCTTAGCCCGATAGGTCCGGTCGCCATAAAACTGATCCTCGGGCTCTTGCACTATAGTTGCTCCGGCCGCGCGGGCGCGCGCGCAATGAGCGTCGAGACCGTCCTTGAGATGAATATGAACTGACTGGGTATTCTTCCCGCCTGTAGACGAAGGGCTCGCGGTGTAGTTGGTCCATTCGGAACCGACGTAAATGATCCCATCGCCGAACCTCATCTCGCAATGGCCGAGATTTCCATCCTTGTCGGTGATGACCATGCTGCGCTCGAAGCCAAAAGCTTTTTCGAGCCAGTCGAGCGCGACCGAGGAGTCCTTGTAGATCACCGAGGGAACAATAATGGGCCGGCTGAAGGGATCGTCCATAAAACCATCTCCTTTACAAAGGCGTGAATATTTCACCATATAGAGAAATATTTGCTCAAGTCAACGCGGGAAGCTCAGGGCTCTGCGAGTGCCGGTTGCGCCGCTTATTCCGGAGGGCCAGCGGTCGCGTGCCGTACCTTTTGCGCGCCGCTGCCGGTCCGTGCATCCATGGCAATTAGGCCAGACGCCGGGCGGCGCATCGCCTCTGCGCGCGCTGTCGCCTTGACGAACACATCGACCTGCTGGCCCACAAAGGCCGGAAAATCTTTCGGGGCGAAGGCGTAGATCACCTGGAGGACTCTTGTGTCCACCCGCTCCGTTGTGTCGCCCGACAATGAGCGCTTTGGCAGCACATACGGTTCGAAGCGGACGAAGTTGAGCGGCGTCGATATGCCTGGGTTGCCCCGCAGGCGCGCTGTAGCGGGGTTATCCGGCTGCACGCGCCAGGAATCGGCTTCGTCGATATCGGCCCTGATGTGCAACGGATCTGCCGATCCCATGGTCATCAGCGGATTGGCTAATACGCCCGCTTGCGCATATTCACCAATCCGTACATTGACTTTCAGGATCGCGCCATCGATCGGCGCCTTGACCACGGTTTTATCGAGATCCGTTCTCGCCCCGGCGAGTGCAGCCTTGGCCTGATCGAGCTTGGCTTCCGCCTCGCGGCGTTGCGCCGACAACACTTCGTCTTGCTGGCGCGCGCTCGCAAGAGCAGCCTTCGCGGCGGCGGTATTCGCATCGGCCTTTTTCGAGTCCGCCGTGGCGGTTTCGAATTTTTGATGCGTCGCCCAGCCGTCGCGGACAAGAGCGGCATAGCGCGTATGATCGAGGGAAGCGCGGGTATGCTCGGCCTCTGCGGAATCGAGATTGGCCTGCGCCTGGGCGATAAGATCTTGTTGCAGGATCATGCTTTGCGCAATCGACGAGATAGCTGCTTCCTCCGCCGCGACCGAAGCCTCCCCTTGCGCGACAGCCGCTTCATAATTGCGCCGGTCAATCGAAAAGAGCGGCTCGCCGGCTCTGACGGATTGTCCAGCCACAACATCGACGCGGGAAACGACACCGCCGCGCTCAATCGCAAGCGCAATCACTTCGCTCGCCGGCTCGACAATGCCCGAGCCCGCAACGTCATTGTCGTAAGGGTTCGCCGGGGCTTCAATCGGCGGCGGCGCCACATGCCTTGGGCTATATTTTGAGGCGATGGACCAGCCGGCAAAACTTATCATCAAAAGCGCGAGGATCGCCGAAAAGATAGGTCTCGTCATGTCAAGCAGCCTCCTGCAGTTGGCCGAGCCGCACAGCCTGGACAGAGCGAATCCGCCCGTCCTCCATGGCAATGATGCGGTCGGCGAAATGGTAGATGCGGCTATCGTGGGTGACCACGATCACCGCCCGGCCAGGAGCAAGCGCCGCCTGCCGCAGGATTTCGAGCACGGTCTGGCCCGATTCGGCATCGAGCGCGGCGGTTGGTTCATCGCACACGATAAGGCGCGGAGCATGAACGATGGCGCGCGCGATTGCAACGCGCTGCTGCTGGCCGCCGGAGAGCTGGTTCGGCAGCTTATTCACATGCGCGCCCATACCAATGCGGGCAAGGATTGCGCCAGCTTCCTTGGCCGCTTTTGCCATCGGTATGCCTGCTGCGACAAGCGGGATTGCCGCATTCTCGGAGCTCGTGAGGGCTGGCAACAGATTATATTGCTGGAAGACGAAGCCAATGTTCTCGCGGCGAAAGGTAACTTTTTCCGCGTCCCGCAATTGCGTGATAGGCTTGCTGCAGGTCTCAACTGTTCCTTTGGTTGGGCTGAGGATCCCGGCAATGATTGAGATCAGTGTCGTTTTGCCGCAGCCAGATGGCCCAACGAGCATGGTGAGCTCTCCTTCGGGCACATCGAGATCGATGCCGCGCAGCACTTCGACGACGCTATCGCCCGCTGGAAAGGATTTGGTTACGCCGCGGCAGCGCACGGCAATCCGATCATCGCTCATGCCGGTTACCCTCTGAAAACGATTGCCGGGTCAAGGACCATGACCTTCCGGACACTGGCGAGACTGGCGATAATAATGATGACAAAGACCGCGCCCGCAGTTCCAGCCGCGACCTGCCACGGCAATTCAAAGCCGCGAAGGTTTATCGAAATGCGCGAGGTCAACTCAAAGAACGCCGCGCAAAGGCCGATGCCGACGGCATAGCCTATTCCAGCAACGACCATGGATTGCAGCAGAACCATGCGAAGAATCGTGCGGTTGGTGACTCCTATGGCCTTGAGCGAGCCGAATTGACGCAGATTCTCGAGCACAAAAATATAGAAGGTCTGGCCAACGACAGCCGCGCCGACAATAAAGCCCAAAGCGACGGTGATTCCGAAATTCACAGGAATGCCTGTCCGCTTGAGATAATGGCCGATCGTCGCGAAGCCGAAATCCTGCCAGGTTAGCGCCTTGAGACCGGTCTCCTCTGTGATCTTTTTTGCAAGCGCGTCCAGCTCTTCGCCCGGGCGGGCATGTACAAGGACAAAAGACATTTGCTTGCGCTGGCGGCCGATGTAGTTCATCGCGCTCGAATATTTGGTGTAAACGACGGGAAAAGTCGTAAACGGCGCCGAAGCATCGACGATGCCGGCAATCACCGCCCGATGATCGTTGATCTCGATCACCTTGCCGAGCGCCAGCTTTTCGCCCGGCCACATGAATTCGAAGCCGGCCCTGTCGATGATCATCGCGTCCGGCTGTTTCAGATTCGCGACGGACCCGAGCATCATTTGCGGCGCCACTCCAATGAGCGTCGCATCGTCGACCCCAAGCAAGATGACCTGCTGCAACTGCCCGTCGCGGGTGTGCGCGACCGTCAGTCCCTTGTAAAATGGCACAGCCCAGCCGACGCCATCGACTCCGCGCACACGCCCAAGCTCTATATCGGTCATGGGTTCGATCTCGTCGACATATTCGACGCGCGGGTCCATGACCCAGATATCCGCCTCCCTCACGTCCAAGATCTGGCTTGCCGTGCGCAGCATCAGCCCGGCAAAAATCGCTACCTGGTTCGACATCAGCATCGTGGAGAAGGCGATCCCAAAGACGAGGCCAAAATATTTGGCGCGATCCCCAAAAAGCATTTTGAGCGCTATGCCGTCCATATTTGCTCCGCCCGTTTCTGACCGAACCGTTCGGTCATAACCCTTGACATACCCCAGATTTTCGCCTATGTCAAGAGTGACCGAACCGTTCGGTCAACACTTACCCCAAACTTGAATGCGTCAGACGTGATTTCTGATCTCGCGGAAACCGAAAAAACCGGCCTCGCGGAGCATGAGGACAGCGCCAAGCGGCGCCAGATCATGGACGGCGCCCGCGAAGTTTTTTTGGCTCAAGGTTTTGATGCCGCGAGCATGGGCGAGATCGCCCGCAAGGCCCGGGTGTCCAAGGGCACGCTTTACGTTTATTTCGACAGCAAGGAGCAGCTATTTGAGGCGGTCGCGCATGAGGCTTGCGCGGCTGAGGCCCAGGCGGTTTTTTCCCTCGATCCTTTGGATCGCGACGTCGAGGCCGTTCTCACCCGCCTTGGCCAAGGGTTTGTGAAATTTCTTTGCCGGCCGGGCGCCATGCCGCCGCTGCGCACGATCATGAGCATCTCGGAACGCATGCCGGAGATTGGCCGGAAGTTTTATGAATCGGGTCCGGCGTGCGGGATAGAAAGGCTTCGCCTTTACCTCGCGGCTCAGGCCGACTCGGGACTGCTCGAAATCGAAGATTGCGAGGTCGCGGCGGCGCAATTCCTCGATTCCTGTGTCGCGACGATTTTGCGGCCGCTGCTTTTCAATGCTTCCGATGCACCGAGTGCAGACCGCATCGGCCATGTGGTTGCAATTGCGGTCCGCGCCTTTCTCGCCGCCTACCGGCGTGCCGCATGACGCTAACCCGCAGCACGCTGTCTACCCAGCTGTCAAGGAATGTAGCTCCACCCATAAGCGGCTTTTGCTTAGGTGAGGAGTAATGTAATGAGATGAGGCGCGCCGTCCAAAAGCCAGGATCTTCTGGAAAAATAGAACCGAGAATTGCCAATACCTCTCGGCACAGTGGGTTACGCAAGGAATCAACGAAAGCGCGCCCCCGGCAACGGAATTAGCGCGAGCGGGCACGTTTTGTTCAGCGTTCGAACAGCTGTGCGATCGCGCTCGTGACGGCATCGACGGAACCCATTCCATCGACCGTCTTTAACATTCCTCTTTGCGCATAATACGCTGAGACCGGCGCCGTCTGCGCGTGATAGGCGGCAAGCCGAACCTTAAAAGCCTCCGGGTTGTCGTCGGCGCGGACGGTTCCGCCGGAGGCACGAGTCTCGCTTGCGCGTTTCGCGATCCGTCCCAAAAGCGCCGCGTCATCGACCTTGAGCTCAATGACAGCATCAAGCTCCATGTTTTTGGCGGCAAGTATTTTGTCTAGGGCTTCCGCTTGCCGTACAGTGCGCGGAAACCCATCCAAGATAAAGCCCGCCGTTGCGTCCGGCGCGGCGATTCGTTCGGCGATAATGCCAACAACCGTCTTGTCGGGAACAAGACTTCCCTTGTCCATGATCGCCTTCGCCGACATTCCTTCGGGTGTTCCTGCCTCGACGGCAGCCCGCAGCATGTCGCCCGTAGACAATTGCGGGATTTTATATTTCTCCTTGAGCCGCACCGCCTGCGTTCCTTTTCCGGCGCCGGGGGCTCCGAGAAGAATGAGCCTCACCTGCGCCTTCCCCGCAATTTGGCTTTTTTCACGAGGCCCTCATATTGATGCGCCTGCAAATGGCCCATGATTTGCGCCACCGTGTCCATGGTCACACTCACCACGATCAGCAGAGACGTTCCGCCAAAATAAAACGGCAGCGCGGCATAGGAGATGAGCATTTCCGGCAAGAGGCAGATGAGAGCGAGATAGCCGGCGCCAAGA
>CAYWHF010000012.1:0-16204 GCA_964457695.1 uncultured Methylocapsa sp. | reverse complement strand
GAATCTGCACAAGCAGGATCGCACTGTGCGCAAAGAAGAGCGCTTCATGGCTTCACAACGTGGTGGCCATATCACGGGGGCCGAGCAGCGAGCCCTGAACCAGCAGGAAAATGCTATTAGCCGCGAAATCGGAAGGTAAGGAAGACAGGCCCCGGTAGTCGCAAAGGACTGGGCCCGAGCCGTTCCAGAGCCCGAACCCAGTCTTTGGCGGCACAGCGATGCCAAGCCGTCAGCGCATTTAAACCTTGGCAAGTTCCTCCAAGGGAACGATGACGCTCTCCGCCGTCCCGCTCATTTCAATGCACCGCCACGTCGAAGGCCGGCGCGGAATGGAGTTAGGGCCGCTGAACGTTTCATAAACGCCGACCGTGCAGAAATGCGCCTTATGGCCACGAGCCACATTGATGAACGGCAGGAAGAAGCCAAATCGCTCTCCTCCCGTATCGATGGTGAGCAAGAGAGATACGGACACCAATTGTCCAAGACCTGTGTCTTCGGACAGGATTTCGTCCGGCTTAAAGCTTTTCTCGAAGGCCCCAGCTTTGTAGATGAGCGCGGGAAATGCGGGGTTGGCGCCGATCGTGTAGTCCACTTCAACGCCTGGCCCCTTCAATATGAACTTATTTGCTGCCATGGTACTTTTCCCTTTTCCATTTGGAAGTTAATCGAGGCCGCAGCCTTGCGACGACCATCGGAGCGCCAGTCTCCGGGATAGATCCACCTGGCTTTCACGGCCTCAGCCAAATTGAGCAAAATTTTTGCTTTTTCGCGCCCTCTGTTTAGGGGATGCGGGCGCTGGTATTGAACGCCGCTGCCGGTTAGTTCCGGTTCAAACATACTTCGCTCCGTTATTCGGGATCCTCGGATGGCTGCCGATTGTGAGCTTTCATGTCTTGAGCTTTCATGTCTCAAGTCCAAACCGGAAAAGCGCACATCCCCTGTTCAGGGGGCGACACCTCACTTTTTTGCTGCTATCGACTAATCTGGAATTCTCGTGTTTAACCTAAGGTGCCCAGAATTCGTTGCGACATTGGCATGAGCACCGCGCCATTGCAGTCGCGAAAAGATCCCCTTGAAAGGGACCAGGTTGCGGCACACTCGGACTGCGCTGGGCGTGGCCAAACCCTCGCTTTTCGGGCGGAGCCTGAACATGGCGCGCAAAGGCTCGACCGTTTTCTCGCGCGCGCCGCCGCAAAAGAAAATCTATCCCGCACGCGCATAAAGGCGCTGATCGAAGCGGGGCAAGTCGCAATCGATGGCGTGACGGTCAAAGACCCAAGCGGCACGCTTCGCGCGGGCCAGACCGCGAGCTTGCACCTGCCCCCAACCGCCGATCCCGCGCCATCGGGCGAAGATATTCCGCTCAATGTCGTCTTCGAGGACGAATATATTCTTGTGATCGATAAGCCCGCTGGGCTCGTTGTGCATCCCTCCGCGGGCCATTACACCGGCACGCTTGTTAACGCGCTGATCGCCCATTGCGGCAGAAGCTTATCGGGCATTGGCGGTGTACGGAGGCCCGGCATCGTGCACCGATTGGACAAAGACACTTCGGGGCTGATGGTGGTTGCGAAGACCGACACCGCGCATCAGGGCTTGGCCCGGCTTTTTGCCGATCACGGCAAAACCTTGCCGCTTGTGCGGGAATATCTCGCCTTTGTTTGGGGCGTGCCTCGACGGCCTTCCGGCACGATTGACGTGCCGCTCACGCGCGACCCTATAAGCCGGCAGAAGATTGCGGTTGCGGCGAATGGGCGCGGACGGAGCGCCGTGACCAATTGGCGGACAGTCGAAAGCTTTGCCGGCGAGGCGAGCCTGTTGTCCTGCAAGCTTTTAACCGGGCGCACCCATCAAATTCGTGTGCATTTGGCGCATTTTGGGCATCCCCTGCTCGGAGACCCCTTGTATGGCGCTGGATTTAGGAGCAAGAAGGCGCGGCTGTCGCCCTCCGCCCAAGCGTGCCTTAAGTCTTTGTCAAGGCAAGCCCTGCACGCTGCGAAGCTTAGCTTTTTGCATCCGGCGACACAAAAAAATCTTTGCTTTACAAGTGCGTTGCCCCAAGACCTGCAAAAGCTTTGCGAAGCCCTGCGTGCCGGGAACTAAAGGCTCGCAAATCTCGTTTAATCGCGCCGAGGAATTTCAGCTTGGCGAAAGGAAACTCTGCCACAATGTGTGGTTTCCCCAAGATTTCACACTTATTTGATTGCGGATTGTAACTTCTAAGCCCGGCAGACGAAGTCAACCGATAGGCAAGCAAACTGCGAATTTTCATGTGATCGTACATAATTAGCCTTCGACAAAGTGGAATGTTGCGAATCTTTAATCTGAAAGCCCCGCGTACCGTCTTTCTGGCCGGGTACAGTTATTCTATATTACCCAACCGCATAGAGCATGTGGCGTAGCGATTCGAGCCGCCTGAGCTAGGCTCTCGAGGAAAGGTGCAAATGAGTGCCGCATTACCGATGATTTCGGGCGAAAGTGGTCTTGTCCGTTTGTGCAATCAAATCCGCAGGTGTCGGAGGCGGGAGCCGAAGGAGGAATATAGGCTTGCCAAGCGCGGGCGTGAGGATCAGCGTCCCGAGGCGGCGCGTAAACTCGGGACGTCGCATCTGCGGCTCGTCGCCAAGATCGCCATGGGCTATCGGGGATATGGTTTGCCGATCAGCGAAGTCGTTTCCGAAGGCAATGTCGGCCTGATGCAGGCGGTCAAGCGGTTCGAGCCGGACAAAGGCTTCCGTTTGGCGACCTACGCCATGTGGTGGATCCGTGCCGCGATTCAGGAATATATTTTGCGGTCCTGGTCGCTGGTCAAAATGGGCACGACGGCAAATCAAAAAAAGCTCTTCTTCAATTTGCGGCGGGCGAAGAGCCAGATTTCGGCGCTTGACGAGGGTGACTTGCGGCCAGATCAGGTCAAAACGATCGCCCACAGGCTCGGCGTCACCGAGCAGGACGTCGTCGATATGAACCGCCGGATGGGGGGAGACGCCTCGCTCAATTCGCCTTTGCGCGACCAGAATGAGGGCGAATGGCAGGATTGGCTCGTCGATGATGCCGCGAGCCAGGAGAGCAAACTCGTCGAGAAAGAAGAGGCAGGCAATCGGCTCGGTGCGCTCCAAGAGGCGCTTTCTGTGCTCAACCCGCGCGAGCGGCGCATTTTCGAGGCTCGGCGGCTTGCGGATGATCCGATAACGCTCGAGGCGCTCTCCGATGAATTTGGCATTTCGCGCGAGCGCGTGCGGCAGATCGAAGTCCGGGCCTTCGAAAAAGTTCAATCTGCCGTGAAAGCGAGTTTAGCCCGGACCGAAACTCCCCCGCCGCGGATCGTGGCGGCCGCGCCGGTTTGATTCGGTGCATGTGCCGGCCCGCTCCGCTGGGTGGGCGCGAGCGCTCCGTGATCCCGGAGTGCGGGCGAGGCACGTGCCTCAATACAATATGTGAGCACGCGCCGACACACGTTTTTCTGGCTTGGCTCGAATGAGCGAATAGCGAACCCGGGCTTTCAGCCGGACTTAAAATTTCGCCGCGGCGCGCTTGAGCGAAGCTCGGCAAGCACGGTTTCTCCCGCGATCGCCTTCGAGCCCGCCGTCACGAGTGGACGGGCCGAAGCTGGCAGATAGACATCGACACGCGATCCGAAGCGGATGAGGCCAAACCTGTCGCCGGCGCCGATCACCGCGCCCTGCCGGGCGAAGCAGCCGGTCCGGCGCGCGATAAACCCGGGGTTCTGCACCCAGCCAAAACGGGTGCGGCCGCTCTCAAACACAAGGCCGTTGCGCTCGTTGGTTTCGCTCGCCTTGTCGAGATCGGCGTCGAGGAAGGCGGCGGGCCGGTAGGCAATCTTGGTTACCCGGCCTGCAACGGGCGCCCGGTTCACATGGCAGTCGAAGACCGACATGAAGATCGACACCCGCGGCATCGGTTCCTCGCCGAGGCCGAGTTCCGCGGGCGGCGTAAAATAGCCAATCGAGCAGACGGCGCCATCTGCCGGCGCGATCACCAGATTTTCGTCAAGCGGCGTATGGCGGACCGGGTCGCGAAAGAAGTAGGCGCACCATATGGTTGCGATCGCCCCGATCCAGAACAGGGTGCCTGCGATATAGCCAAGAATAAATGTGACGATCGCGAAGCCCGCAACCCAAATATAGCCCTCGGGATGGATGGGCGTGAGCTGCTTACGGACCGATTCGATCATCGACATGGCGCAATCCTCTCGCCGCGAGTTTTAGTTGCGCCTGCACGTATCAATGGAGACGCGCGAAATGCAAAACGGCCGCGTCGATTTTGACCCATACAAAGCTGCGGCTCCGGGGCGATGGCAGAAGCGCTTCTCAAAATCAAGAAGATCAGGGTTTGCGAAGTCCCCTAACCTTCTGCGCAAAGCCTGACGGGTTTACATAGGCGCTAATCCCATTTTAGCGCCGACTAACTCATCAATTAATATTATTTGTCATTTACAATCTGCAGTTAATTTGGCGGACGACCGGAACTATGCCGGGGGCGCTCATGCTCATCCGTCAGGGCGCTCATTCGCGCGGCCTCCTCCGGCTCCATGCGCGCCAAGATCTTCTCGACGCGGCGCATATGCCAGTGCATCACAAGCCGCGCGGCGAGGATCGATGCGCCCACAAGAAAGAACCCAGTTAGCCAGCCTAGCCCGGTCCGGCGGAAGATTTCGATGGTCTCACTGTCGATGCCGTAAAAATTGTTCATGGCGTTTCCGTTGATTGTCGCGCTTGCATAATCCTCGTCCTTTGGGGCGCTCACCTCATGGTCACCCCAGAACGAGGGCGAGGCTTTGGAAGCGTAGTCCTCCTCCCCTCCATCTTGGCCATGCGCCCTCAAAGGCAAGCGGGGCCGTCAAAATACCAAAGCTTCGCCGATCTGCGGCACCATGACCTTTGTCTTATGGCCTTGCATTGCCGCCACAAAGGAATTTGCATCCGGCGCGAGAAGATCGAAGGTGCCGTAATGGCAGGGGATGACGGTCGCGAAATCGAAGAAGCGCTTGACCGCGAGCGCCGCCGTCTTGCCGCTCATGGTAAAGCGGTCGCCAATCGGCACAATGCCAATTTGCGGCGCATAAATCTCGGCGATCAGGGCCATGTCGGTAAAGATGTCGGTGTCCCCCATATGGTAGACGTTCGGACCATGCTTGGGCTTGATGACAACGCCATTGGGATTGCCAAGATAGATCGCTTGGCCGTTGACGATCGTCGCCGAGGAATGCAGCGCCTGCGTAAAGCTCACGTTGAAAGGGCCTAAATCGATCGTGCCGCCTGTGTTCCCCGGATTAATATTTTGCGCGCCCTGCGCATTGAGATGCATGCAGATTTCGAAATTCGAAATAATTTGCGCGCCGGTTTTCTTGGCGATTTTGGCGGCGTCGCCGATGTGATCGTCATGGCCGTGGGTGAGCAGGATGTGGGTCGCTCCCTTCGCCGCCTCATCAAGGCTGCCCAAAAATTTCGGGTTGCCGCTTAAGAAGGGATCGATGAGAATGACGGCACCGGAAAGCTCGATGCGGAAAGCGGAATGACCGAACCAGATGAGCTTCATGCGGGGCTCCGTAAAGTCTTGGCGGCGCAAGGGGAGAGCCGGGATATACCGCGCTCCTGCGAATACACCAAGAGCGGCTGATGGCAGCGGAAGCTTTGGACATAAATGCGCTCGCGTCAAAGCTTCGCCCGCGCCAGCGGCTTATGGGCGCCGATCTTGGCAGCAAAACTATCGGCCTTGCCCTTTCCGATGTCGAGCGGCGGATCGCGACGCCGCTGATCACGATCAGGCGCACGAAGTTCGGCAAGGATGCAGCCTGGCTCATTTCGCTCATGGATCAATTTGACGCGGCAGGGCTCGTCATCGGCCTGCCGCTCAATATGGACGGTTCCGAGGGGCCGAGCGCACAGGCGGCCCGCGCTTTTGGGCGCAACTTTGGGCCGCTTACGGCCCGCCCTTATCTATTCTGGGATGAACGTCTTTCGACAGAGGCAATTACGCGCTCTTTGATTGCACAAGACGTATCCCGCGCGAGGCGCGCCGAATTCGTCGATCGCATGGCCGCCGCCTACATTTTGCAAGGAGCGCTCGACCGGCTGCGCGCAATATCGGGCGCGGAAAGCGCCTAAGGACTAATCGAATCCGGCGTCGGCTCCGACAAATTTCTGAACGCGGCCCTCGAGCAAGGAATTTCTTATCCGCCGCAGTTCTTTGCGCACGGCTTTGAGATCGTCCGCTGACCGTCCCATTGCGGTCGTGATCTGGCCCGGAATCGTGAGTGCATCGCGGCGAATCTCCTTCCCCTTTTCGGTGAGTGAAACACGCACCTTCCGTTCATCCCGTGGGTCTCTGGCGCGATGCACGAATCCCATGCCTTCCAACCGTTTCAACAGCGGCGTGAGCGTGCCTGAATCGAGAAAGAGGCGCTCGCCAAGCTCCTTGACCGTGACATCGTCGGACTCCCAAAGCACCAGCATGGCAAGATATTGTGGATAAGTGAGCGCAATTTTTTCGAGCAAGGGCATATAAGCCTTATTGACGGCGTGCATTGCCGAATAAATGGCAAAACAGACCTGCTGTTCCAGTCTCGTCTTTGCAGCGGCCTCTGACATCGCTCGGCTTTCAGTCGATTGCGCTTCATTGGCCTGTATAACATAAAAAATGCCTCGTGCATTCGCCGATTTGCATCATAAATGGCGCACGATTGAATTTTCGTAGGTTGTCCGCCGGGTGCCCAATGCGGAGTAGCACGCGCGCTCACGGATTTCCCGGTGTTTCTACCGTCACAAGGCTTAGGAATCGGGAAAACTGCGCCGAGGCCAAAGCGGCTAGGCGGTGCGTGGCGATCGACAATGGACCCACGGGTTGCGCTGCCTCCCATTCGGATCGTAGCACAATGGCCAGCGTTGGAAATACGGCGACCGTGAGAACCGCCGCGCCGACGAGCGCCGAGGCATTTCCCGGCAGCATATTGCCGCTTCGCACGCCCAAAAATGTCACGGCGACGACGAGCGGCATGGTCGTTGAAGTTAACAGAGCAAGCGGAAGCAGGTCACGCTCGGGGAGCGCGCGTTTGTATTTGTAGAAGAGAACGGGAACGGCGCGGATGAACAAGAAACCCGCCAAAAACAGGATCAGCCGTGCGAGGCTCGCCGGGCTTGTCACGAGGGACGGCAGATCGAACTCGACGCCGCTGATGACAAAAAACAGCGGCACAAAAAACCCCGACCCGAGCGATTCTAGGCGATCCTCAAGTATCTCGGCCGTGGTGCCGCGCACCAGAATTGCGATCACCATTCCGGCCGCATAGGCGCCGAGAACGAGCTCGATCCCGAACTCATTGGCGAGCGAGACGAGGCCGAGGAGAATCAAGACCGATATGCGGACCGGCAGAATCGAGCGATCGCCCAGCCATCGCGCGATCATCAGCGACAATTTGTCCGAGCGCAGGCGCCTCGCCAGCAGGATCGCTCCGATCACCACGCCAAAAAAAACCATGGTCAAAATGGTCTCATGCAAATGGTGGTGCTGATGCGCAAGAACGATCGAGGCGAGAACGACGGGCCCGAGTTCGCCGACGACCGCCGCGCCGAGAACATAGCGGCCAAAATCATTGTCGAGATCGCCAGAGTCGTGGAGGATCGGAATGAGCATGCCGAAGGCGGTCGTCGGCAACACAATCGCGACGAGCAAGGGCGCGCGCACCAGCCCAATAAGAAACAGAAACCCGGCAAAAATAATGGTCAAACCTAATGCCGCGAGCCAGGCAGCCGCCCCAAGGCGAAGCGGCTCGGCGCCAATTCTTTCGGGATTGAATTCGAACCCCGCCTGGAAAAACAAGAATATCAAGCCGAATTCGCCCAAGAATCCGATGGCGCTTTGGCTCGTAACCCAATTGAACCCGCTTGGGCCGATCAATATTCCAAGTATCAATTCGAGGACGATCACAGGTATGCGCAGGAACGGCGGCAAGCGCCCGATGAGCGGCGCGAGAACGGCCACGAAGCAAATGAAAAACAGCGCATAAATCTCGCTCATGTTTGGACCTTTCACTGAATTGCTGCGAATGCTGGCGTGTTGATGCGCATAGGGCTCCGCGCAGAGTCAAATTTCAAGCAAGGAGAAGAGCTTAGGACGCGTCGCTGGACATAGCTACGCGCCGCAGCGCACTAGATACCTCCGGCATGCCCCTAAGGTGCCAAGGCCTTCTCGATTATGCCTTTTGCCGGATTAACGCAGCAAAAACGCAGACTGCCCGAGGATAACGAGTCTCGACACCTGTGGTCTCGGGTAGAGTCAAAGTTCGCATTTCAGCAATGGGCGGGGCGTCAATATTCGCTCAAGCCGCCTGACTGGCGCCATGAGCCTTTAACCACCTTGCATCAACCCGAACGCCGACGCGTGGGCCGTCAGGGATTGGGCGGTTGATAGAGGACGCGGAGACGCTTTGTCAGCTCTTCATACTCGCCTCGCGCCTTATCGAGCATCGGCGTGGTCGCTTCGACGGTCTTGGTTAGCTTGTCTTGCAGCGAGGTGATGTCTTGGAGTTTTAAGAGCGCATCGTTTGTTGCCTTTGTGAGCTTTTCGTACTCGCCACGCGCTTTGTCGAGCTGCGGCGTAGTCGCGTCGAGTTTGGAGCGGGCATCGTTCGTTGCTTTTGTCAGTCCTTCATACTCCCCGCGCGCTTTGTCGAGCAGCGGCGTAGTAGCGTCGAGCTTTGAGCGGGCATCGGCTGTTGCCTTTGTAAGCCCTTCGTACTCGCCGCGCGCCTTATCGAGCAATGGCGTGGTCGCATCGAGTTTAGAACGGGCATCGGCCGTTGCCTTTGCGAGCTTTTCGTATTCGCCTCGCGCCTTATCGAGCAGCGGCGCGCTCGCATCGAGTTTGGAGCGGGCATCGGTTGTCGCCTTTGTCAGCCTTTCGTAGTCGCCTCGCGCCTTATCGAGCAGCGGCGTGGTCACTTCGAGTTTGGACCGGGCATCGACTGTTGCCTTTGATAGCCCTTCGTATTCGCCCCGCGCCTTATCGAGCAGCGGCGTGGCCGCTTCGAATTTTGAGCGGGCACCAGCCGTTGCCTTTGCGAGACCTTCATACTCGCCTCGCGCCTTATCGAGCAGCGGCGTGATCGCTTCGAGTTTTGAGCGGGCTTCGGTTGACTTGCTTGTAGCAAGTTTGAAGTCGGCTTCTGCGTTAGCGAGCTTCTGTCTTTGTTCGACTAAAGCGTCGCTTGCTGTCTTCAACGCGGTTTGTGCAGCGATGATATCCTTCTGCAGAGCGATAACAGAATTATTCACGTCGCGTGTGAGAAAGAAGCTGCCAACGAGTGTCGCTCCGGCTGCACCGATGACGGCGGCAAGAGAAAGCGAAAAAACCTTCGTGCGGATATCGCGCGTTATCCGCTCTTCGGCCGCTCTCAGGCGCTGCTCCGTCTCAGTGCGCAGCTCCCATGTATATTTTTCAAAGTCACGGCTGTGAATGTCGAAGCTCGCGCGTTTTTCTTCTTTGAATTTAGCGAATTCGTTCCCGGCCATTCCGGCGCCGGCTTTAGAAACTTCCTTGCCCAACTCCCCTTGCATCGTGATCCCCATGACCGCTAGCGGTAGCCGCGGTGTGTGCTCCAAATCCGAAGCATCCGCTACCTCACCGCAGGTAATTCAACTCTAAGCGGCTTTATGCCGCGATCTTGTAAAAATTATGCCGCGATTTTGTTAAACGGTGGCGCCCATTCGCAACAGGAACGTGCCACACCAGCGCCGGTTCTGGCCCGAACCAGCGGCTGCCATGCCGGCTGCGGGTCACATGACGTCTTGCTTCAAGCAAGACTGGGCTGCGATAACGGTTTATTGCCGGCAGCCAACACGGTGGCGATCATTAACCATATCGAAATATCGCGACCCTCTCCGACAGCGAGCTAAAAATCGCCGCATTGTCGTTCCAGCAAACGACGGAGCTCTTGTGCCGACCTTCAAAAAAGGGCGGCAAGACGCTTCTTACGCAGCTCTGCTGTTTATTTGCGCCTTGCGGCGCCACGGGAGAACGCATGGCGAGAAGCGCCTGGAAAAAACTCCTTCGAAAGCAGGACGGATAATGCAATTGATCGAGACATCACATCCTTACATACCAGACAGGGACGGCCATTTATTCTCGCGGGTCTTTTCTCAAACCATACCCGGTGCCACCGTTCTTGCGTTATGCGCGCTGTTTGAAGTCTGGATTCTCTATGCGCGTCCCGTGACCCGCAAGGAAGTTCAAGCGCCACCGGCCGCACCCGGAGTCATTGCCTACAATACCGATCGTGAGCTCTTCGACCCAGAATTTATCAAGGGCGCGAAACCGTTTTTGCGTCCGCAAAGCATTCCGCTTCAAGCGAGCCTTGGGGCAGATTCTCCGAAACCAACTGCGGCCGTTGTTCAAGCAGATGGCATCCCGCCAGTCCCACAGCCACCAGAGCCAAAATATGCCGAGAGTGTGCCTTTCCCGCCACAGCGTCCCGCTGAGTTCGGACGTCCGTCAAGCCCTCCAGTTAGTTCAAGGTTGGCACAGCAGTCCAGGACTCCATCCGTTGCTATCGTGCCTGCCGACAATCGCTCGTTTTTTGAGAAGATTTTTGGCACGTCTCAACCTTCCGCGCCGCAACCTTCGGGGCGTGCACTCGCCTATGCGGCTCCGGAAGCCGGCATTCTTAGCCATGCACGAGATAGCGCGTCCAACCTATCGCCCGGCTATGACCGATGGACGGCCGTGTATGATGTCGCGGCGCATACCGTCTACATGCCCAATGGAACGAGATTGGAAGCGCATTCGGGCCTTGGCAGCCGGTTAGACGATCCCCGTTACGTAAGCGAACGCATGCGCGGGGCGACGCCGCCAAATATCTATGAGCTTCAACCGCGGGAGAAGCTTTTCCACGGGGTACCAGCGTTGCGTCTCCTCCCGGTTGGCAATCGCGAACTCTACGGCCGGAGGGGTCTCCTCGCCCATACTTACATGCTCGGCCCGAACGGCGATTCGAACGGTTGCGTGTCCTTCAAAGATTACAGAGCATTCTTGCAGGCGTATAACAGCGGCGAGATCAAACGCCTGGCGGTCGTCGCTCGTTTCAACTAGAAGATTCCATGATCTTTCGGCGCGAGGGCGAGACGGCATCATAGCCCCGGCTTCAATGAACGAAGGCCCGGCAGGCTATATCCGGGAATTGCTGGCCCATAGTTCGCGACTCTTACCGTCATGCCCGCCCCCGGATCCAAATCAAGATCCAAGTCCGGGGGTTGAACCGGGCGGGGCTGCGGGCCAAGTCGTTTGGAAGGTAGCTCAAGGCCGGGCATGACCCGAGAGTCATGCGCAATGGGACTTAGTATGAAGCTCAGGCGGTGATGCGTTCGTCTTGTTCGTTTGGTTCGCGCAGGACATAGCCCCTGCCCCAAACGGTTTCGATGTAGCTGCGGCCAGCGCTTGCATTGGCGAGTTTCTTGCGCAGCTTGCAAATGAAAACGTCGATGATTTTCAGCTCCGGCTCGTCCATTCCGCCATAGAGGTGGTTCAAAAACATTTCCTTGGTGAGCGTCGTGCCCTTGCGCAGCGACAGTAGCTCCAGCATCTGATATTCCTTGCTGGTCAAATGCACCCTTGCGCCCGCGACCTCGACCGTCTTCTGATCGAGGTTGACGACCAGATCTCCGGTCGCGATGACGGATTGGGCATGGCCTTTCGAGCGCCGGACGATGGCCTGAATGCGGGCGACTAGCTCGTCCTTATGGAATGGCTTTGTGAGATAATCGTCGGCGCCAAAGCCGAGACCCTTGACCTTGTCTTCGATCGTGGCGAGGCCCGAAAGAATGAGGATGGGCGTCTTGACCTTGGCCACGCGCAGGGTGCGCAGCACCTCATAGCCAGAGATGTCAGGCAGATTCAGATCGAGCAGAATAATATCGTAGTCGTAAAGCTTGCCAATCTCGATGCCGTCTTCTCCGAGGTCCGTCGCATAGACGTTAAAATTCTCAGATTTGAGCATCAATTCAACGCTTTGCGCCGTCGCGGTGTCGTCTTCAATCAGTAAAACGCGCATGTGAGGTCCCAGCCTTCCCCCGTCGGTCGCCTTTTTTGGCGCGCAATTCCGCAGAGATTTTCCCGCCGCCGCCGCCTTTGCAGGTGGCCCGCGGGGAGCTGCTCGCTACGAATTCCTAACCTTAACGGGCATTGGTTAACAAAAACATTCCGGAAAGGGTCGCCAAAACCGTCTATGCCCGACCGAGCTGCCTTGCTGCGGCGGGCTGATTCGTTTTGCCGCCCTCTGCCTCGAAACTTGGCGAAACAAGCTTGCGCGACGAAGGATTGGACGGTCAGCTCCCGAATTGGCGCGTTTTGCGGTCGAGGAACGCCGGCTCCGCTGCCGAATCAGCAAAGCAAACTTATACACGCCGGCCGCAGCGCGGAAAGATTTGCCTTGAGCTGCTCACAGGTAACGAATGGGCAACTTTGCTGAGGCAGAGTTGGCCCAGGATCCAGGGGGCCAAGATTGCGCGGGCGCCTCTGATCGGGCCGCGTTGTCCAATGGGCAAGAAATCGCGCTCAATTTGCTTGCAGGGAGCAGGTGTTTGTCAACAGTGTCTGCCGACTTCCCAAAGCTTACCTCCGGTTACGCCCGCGTCTTGGAATTGAAAACATGACGTCGCGGGAATCGCTTGCGCGTTTGAGGCGCTTTCAGATCGATGAAATGCAGCGCAGGGTCGCTCAGCTCGAAACGATGATTGCTGAGTTTTGCAGGATGGCCCGGGAACTCGAGCGCGAAATAGCGCTCGAAGAGCAAAAGGCCGGCATTTTCGATCTATCTCATTACGCCTATCCGACCTATGCGCGTGCCGCGCGCGCGCGCCGGGACAATCTTCAACGCTCGGCGGAAGAGCTGAGCACGCAACTGGAAGAGGCGCGCCGTTTTCTCGATGATGCGCTCGCCAGCCCAAGCAGGAAAAGAGCCCCCGAGGGCGGCGGCACGGCCCAGCTGGCGGGGTAAAGGCCGCGCTTGCCAAAGGCCGGAAATTGCGGCCTCGATTACGCAGCGCGCCAGTCAGATTTCATGGCCCTTTTTCTTCATTTCGGCGCGCACTCGGGCCATGAGATCGGTCGAAACCTTGCCGCGCCAGGCCTGCGCCGCGGCTTCGACTGCGCTGGAGGCGGCAGATAGGGTCTCGACAAATTGTCGACCCCCGGGACTCTCGAAGAAGGCCGCCGCCGCTTTTAAGTCCTGCTCGCTCATCTGCTTGACATAGATCTGAGCGGCGATGTCGATCATTTCGTCCGCTTGCTTGTCGAACTCGGGCTTGAGCCCGGTTAGCACCGCGCTGAGATCGCTCTTTAGTTCGGGCCGCGTCTGCGTCAAGGACGAGCCAATCAGATCCATCAACTGAGGAACGATAATGCCAAAGGAGCGCGACATTCCACAGGCGATCACCAGCGCGCGGGCGGCGGCCAAGTGCGATGGGCTTGGCCCCGCGGGCGCTTGAGAATTTGTACTCTGAGTTGGCATTTGCTTCTGTTGCGTCCTGCCTTCGTTTACAGAAGACAAGAGACCAAGCACGAGGATCAGAGCCAAAATCACCAACGGCTTTTTGAGACTTTTGTGCACGGGAATGCTCCGAGGAAAAACTGTAAGGGCGGAGAAGAGGCAAGAAACGGGTCATCCGCTTCGCATCACGCGAGTTTGCCAAGCACCGCGACTCCGGATGGTCCGGCGCTGATCACCGCTTTCGCGATCCCGATAAACAGGCCATGTTCGACGGCGCCGGGAAGGGCGGCAAGACGGTCCGCGAGTTCGTCCGGATGAGGAATGGTGCCAAAAAAGCAATCCACGATCAAATGCCCATTGTCGCTGACGAAGGGTTTTCGGTCGCGCGTCGCACGCAACCGAATTTCGCCTTCGCAGCCGCAGGCTTTTGCCGCCGCCAAAATCATCCGTTTCGTCGCTTCAAGGCCGAAAACATTGACTTCAACGGGGAGGGGACATTTCCCGAGCGTTTCTACGGATTTTGACCAATCGGCGATTACGACCATGCGCTTTGCCGCCATGGCGACAATTTTTTCTCGCAACAGCGCGCCGCCCCCGCCCTTGATGAGACGCAGTTTTGGGTCGAATTCGTCGGCGCCGTCGACCGTCAGGTCGAGCTCCGGCACCTCATCCAGGGAGGCGAGCGGTATTGTGTGACGTTCGGCAAGAGCGCGGGTACGCTCGGAGGTCGGCACGCAGACGACGTTCAAGCCCTTGGCCACCGCCGCGCCTAATAGTGCGACAAAATGCGCCGCCGTCGTACCGGTGCCAAGGCCAAGCCGCATGCCGGGGGAAACGAGTTCCAGCGCTTTTTGGGCGGCGAGCCGCTTGGCCTCGTCCGGGGAAAAGTCCGGCGCGGAGCGGCATGATGGATCCGGCATGAGCCTGGCTTAGCCTGTTGAGGGGAGCGCGCCACTCCCGTTTTTGAGCCGCGGGCGTCCAATTTGCTTGATGCGATGCACGGCAGTGTTCCGATCGTTCCAACAAGTGTAAACGTTTGGACACGAAAGGGCGGACACCGTGCGGCAGCCAAAATAGCGTTTTTCACGCCGCTCTTAAACCAATCCTGCGGGCTGCCGGGCCGGTCACTTTTCTTTGAACGGAGGCGGCGATCTTTTGCGGCGGGCGGTCAGCCGCCAAATCCGGCCTCGACCATGGTTGCGCCGCAGCGGGCGGCGAGAGTTATTTGACCCTACTCAATGCCTCGTCCGACTGGGTCCTTGGCAAAGGTTGGATGGATTTATAAATTCGAAAAAGGCATGGTCATATTTCTTATCATGATATATCAGCCAAATTCCCAAATATTCACCGATAGAAGGCGAAATCGGCTCAGTCGCATCAACATAACTGCCGATGCAATCACTTAGGCCGTTGACCAGATAAGCATGATCACGCTTATGATTAAGTCTTTCCGGTGAATTGCTTATTTTCATTAATCTATTTTCGTGCCTGAAAAGTGCTTTAGCTTGCTTTAAAATTTCTCGAAGCGTAACAATGACTTCACTTATATTTTGAGGGGTCATGTCAAGGGCCCGGCAAAGACTATCGATCTCTTCGGCAAGAGCCTGGTGTTCGCGGCGGACCAGTTTTTCGTGCGCCTTGTATATTCTGCTGTCCGGATAGGTTATCGTCATTGTGATCCCTTAGGGTCATTTCCTCCAATCGTATAATTCGCAATAACAGGATGGAACGTTACGGCGGCGCTGGCATCAAAGGAACCTTTTAGACCGGGCAAAAAGACGCATTTATTTTTGCCGAAAAATTAGGCACCGGCAGCGCCAGGCAAGGCGGCCGCGAAAGACCGGCGGATCAGCTGTCCCCATCCCAGTCTCCCGGTTTTGGTGGCTGGATGGCCAAGCGAGCGGAGCGGCAAGCTCTGCTTGCCGCCCCTGTATGCCGTTCACGCCCGATCACCGCTCGCCGGGAAGGACTACCGCACCTCGAGCATCAGGCGGCTCCAGGTGCCGGCCTCTTGGTATTTCGGCAATTTGGGCTTACCGGGCACGCTATCCGAAATATCGAGGTTCGCAAATGATCCGGCCTTCCCTTCGCCGGTGAAGGTCAGCGTATTCTGATCCAAGGTCATGAATGCGGATAGGTCGACATGGACCGTCCCGCCGGAGTGGAGACTTACGCTTCGGGCATATTTGCCGTTGACCTCGATTCGCACCCACCGCAAGCCCGGTTGGCCATTGTCGATCTCAACATAATGCTCGGATCTGGGAACCGCTTGGACGGACTGAACGGCCTCATGCCCCGTCGTGATCTTCAGAGTCGTTTCCGTTGGATCGATGGCGCAAGTGAATGGCGGATTGACGAAGGAAACGCCCATTTCGAACGACGCGGGTTTCGTCTTATCGGCCTTCTTGAAATCGCCGCCGGTCGCCGAATGAGCGCCGACGACGCGCGGCAAAGTAAAGGAACCGATATTCGTCGAGCCGAGGAGCTGAATGGAATTCATAGTCCTTGTCGGCGATGAAAAATCGAGAGTCACTTCTCCAGTAGCGGGGAATTTCACGTTTTTGAGGGTTGCGTCACTCGACTTGCATGCGTGCGCTGGCGGGACAATGCCCATGAACTCAGGGAAGGTGCCCACCGCGACCGTGGCCACCACCGTGTTGCTGGCGGTAGCGATCACCGAGACAGTGCCGTCGAATCCATTCG
>CAYWHF010000011.1:0-16525 GCA_964457695.1 uncultured Methylocapsa sp. | reverse complement strand
CGCTTCGTCGCTGCGCTCCTCGCGATGACGAGTCAATGTTTACGGCGGCTGGTATGAGACGCCGTCGAAGTAGTCCCCAACGATGTCGCCTTGTGCGTTGATGCCCCTGCGGAGCCCGCAATGCCATTGGGATCCTGGATGGTTGTGTAGATGCTTCTGCTCAGCAAAAACCCATGGCGGTGTTGGCTGTCGCGGTATTCTCCGACTATATCCCCTCGGGAATTGATCCGAAGGCACGGGTACCGTTCACGCCATTGGGATCGCGCCATGCTCATGGAACAGAATGACGAATGGGCCGTGCAGCGGTATCGCTACATGACGCTGGAAACGAGCGCGCAGCTGAGCGATGATGCCGTCGTCAAACTCTCCGCCGTGACCGCCTGACCAACCCGGCCAATGCCGGTGAACGTGGCAATCATGCCGCCGAGTTACACCACGCCAAGGGATACGATCTTGCTTTGGCTGCCCAGGAAAGGATCGCATCGCTCGTCGGCTCGGTGCCGTTGTCGCTGACGATGGTCTTGGGCCTGCCGCGCCATGCGATCAGAAAATCGAGCTCGCGGGCGACCCTTTGGCCGGAGAGCGAGGTATCGGCGATGGCCGCCAGGCATCCCCACAAAATCCTTTGCCCGCGTGCAGCCGTCAAAGACGGGGCAAGGATCCGGAAGCGCCGTCCGCAGAGAATTGATCGGAGACAAAATCCAGCGGCCAGGGGTCGTTCGGCTGGCCTGGGACTGGCATCGGATGCCGAGAGCCCTTTTGCGGCTGCCCCGTTTGCGCACCATCAGCCGTTCCTCCCGGTAGATGCGGAAAGGCGCTTGCGGTTCACGCCACGTGGCAAACGCCGATTTTAAGCGAGCTACAAGTAGAGCCGTGCGTCCGCAATCGCTTCCATAAGCGGCGCAAAACTTTGCCTGGAGCAAACGTCGGGCTTACCAAGCGATAGATAGTCGACGATCATAGCGGTTTGCGTCGCGCCCAAAACAAGCTTGAAGACAAGCCACACCGAGCGGTGACGAAACTCCATGTCGAGCTTAACGACCGGTGCACGATTCCAATCGAGCTCGTATTCTGCACTCCAGCCGAATATAAGCGTTCCTGGTTGGAAAAACAGCTCCACTGAAGAGTTTACGATATCGTGAATATTTGCAAACTTTTCTTGATGAATATAGGCGATGTAGTCGGCGGCTTCTACCAGCCGCAATTCCGCGGCGACAGGCTCGAAAGCGCTGACCAGCGCGCTCACCGGAACCGCATCAGGATCACCACGATAGATCGTTAACATACTATCTGCTCTCATTTGGCGTAGGCCTTACGCGCATTTTTAGCATAAAGTATGTGAATTATTTCTGCTACAGCCTTATAAAATTCAGGGGGAATTGGCCGGTCCACCTCGACGCCATCGTGCATCGACCTCGCGAGAGGTTTGTCCTCCACGATTGGAATAGAATGCTGCTCGGCTATTTCTCGAATCTTCAGAGCTATGAAATCTTTCCCCTTGGAAACCACTAGAGGCGCGCCTCCTTCCTCTCTAACATAGCGAAGGGCTACGGCGTAATGGGTAGGGTTCGCAATCACCACAGTTGCGCGCGGAACCGCCGCGATCATGCTCTTACGCCTGCGGTCGAGTGCCAATGAGCGAAGTCTCGCCTTTCTCAAGGGATCTCCCTCGGCCTCTTTCAGCTCATCCTTGACCTCTTGCTTGGTCATGCGGACATCTTTGCGCCAAAGGGCGCGCACCGAGAAGAGGTCGGCTGCGAGAAGCACAACGGTAATCACGCAGACCGCCATCAAGAGGCGGGTAGCAATCGTGAGGACGACTTCGGGAAGTGCATCCGGATCGAGCGACATCGCACCAATCAGAGCATTTCTCTGTGATCGTAAGACAATCGACAGGACTAAAATGATGGAAGTCAATTTACCCGCGCTTTTGAGAAATTCGGCCTGCCCATGCACGCCGAATATACGGCGCCAACCGTTGACTAATGATATACGCGCAAAGTCAGGCCGGATCCTTGTAGGTACAATGCGGGGAGCATGTTGCAGAAAGGTGGAAGCAAGCCCGGCGGCCATAAGTATGACGAAGACGGGAATTAAGGGCCGGCCTATTTCCCAAAGTAAGGTGGCGAAGAGTGCAATCGCGTCGGATGGGGCATTAAGCAACCAGCCGCCGGGATCATTCGAAAGCTGCTCGAGCGTAAAAGTAATCGACCGCAGAGTCTTTCGCGCCAGAAAGAGTAATATTATCATAGCTGTCGCGCATATCGCAAATAGCGAGGCTTCCTTGGAAAGAGGAATATTGCCTCGTTCAAATTCATCGAGAATTTTTTTTTCGGTCGGTTCTTCTGTCTTGCTGTCGCTGTCGGCTTGTTGCGCCATAGTTGTTCAGCACCAAATCAGTCGAATAACTCGTCCTCATCTTCGGATGAATTGAGCTCGATCTCACCCGCGCTTGCCAATTCGAGAGCCGTATCGGCAATAGTCCGGCGAGCCTTAGTGACATCACGCTGCGACGCCAAACCGCCACTCGCGAGTTCGGTCTCTACAATGCGCCTTGCCCTTGCGGCAAGAGATCCAAGAATCGCATCACGGAAAGAACTATCTGTGCCCTTTAGCGCGAGGACGATTAGCTCGGTTGGAATTTTGTCAAAGAGAACGGTGCGGCCCCTGGCATTGAGCTTGATGATGTCATCAAAAGTAAACATGAGTTTGCGCAAGATCTCTGCTTCTTTCGGGCGTTCTGCAGACAAGCTTTGCATCACGTCGTCCATTTCATGGCGCTGCAGTTTATTAATTATGTCCGCTAGCCGGGCATGTTGGCCGCTCCCAGTTTGGCGCGAAACATTCGACAAAAGATCTTCTTGCAATTGGCTCTGGATGAGCCGCATCGCGGATTCGGTTACAGGCGCTATGCTCAGCATCCGCCGCATAACATCGTTTCGCAGATCTCGGGGCAATTTGCCGGCGACCTTGGCGGCGTAGGATGGATTGATTTTCGAAATGATGAATGCGGCAGTTTGCGGATGTTCTTTCGCGAGATATCCCGCAAGCACCGCTTCGGGGACCTGAGAGAGACGGTCCCAGACCGCGTGATTCGAATTTCCGGTCACATCCGACATAACGTCGGCGATCTGCTCCGGCGGCAGGACACCGTCGAGCATTTGTTGAACCTCATCTGCCGAACCTAGAAGGTCGGCTCCGCTAGCAAATTTGCTCGCAAACTCTTCGACAAGCTGTTCGAGAGCAGGGACAGGAACGGTTCCAAGATCCGCAATTGATCTCGTTATCCGCTTAAGCTCGCCTGCGTCAAAATGCGTCAGCAGGCGGGACGCGAGCGGTTTGCCCATGTAAAGCAGCAGTGCCGCGGCCTTTTCCGCACCCCTCAAAGCCTTTGCGTTTGTGCGGGTTCTTGGTGCAAGAGAAGAGGTCATCTGTTACTCAAGCGTTCTCGATGGTCCAACAATCTCAGTTAGCGATATTCCAAAGCGGGAATTTTCGTCCTCGACGACAACGAGTTCGCCCCTTGCAATGGTACGGCCGTTAACGACGACATCGACAGGTTCCCCGACACGCCGATCAAGCGTAATCACAGCGCCGCGACCGATCTTGAGCAGGTTAGACACCGGCATCATCGTCGAGCCAAGCACCACCTGGACCGTCACTGGAATTCGCAAAATCGAATCAACGTGTTGGTTGCGCGGAGCGGCTGCGGACGTTTCCGCGTTGTCTTCTGGTTCTTCGAATGGCGCTTCGTCTACGGACATGAAGGGAGTTGCTCCTGATTAATCTTTTCGACGAAGAGTTAAGGATTGCGACCGTCAAAATCAGCGCCTAGGGACATCGCATCCTCGAGCATGGCGGCAATCTGTCCAGTCCCGTGCGATCGTGAACCAAGTTCCGGCTTCGCCCGCGCAATGCCTTATCCTGCACTGGTACGGTTTTTTCCAAGTGGACAGCGCCTCGCTTAATTGAGACCCGTGAATGTACGGATGGAAGTAAGTTGGAAAAGAGCGGGTGTTGTGCTTTCTTGGCCTCGTGACCGGAATCCTTTTCGTTAATCTCGACCGCATGGTCACTGACGTACAATATCATTGAGAAATTCCTGATCTTGATCTATGAAATTATCGGTACGTAAAGTATAGAATCCGTCGCTTTGCCCGAGATCGCACAAGAAGAGCGGCTCCGAATTGCACTCGAGTTTAACCTTAGTCTTGGCATTAGCTTGCAGGATCATGACTTGACCTGGCTGCAGGCTGGCAATGTCGGCCAAAGTAAACTGCCGCTCCTCGATTACCGCGCGGATAGATACTTCCGTTCGGCCGACCTCTTCCTGGATCTGTTTTGACCAGCGCGGGTCACGAACCGACAATTCGGCTGACGGTTCGCGCTCCAATTCTTGCCTGACCGAGTTGAGCGCCGTCTGCGGAATCAGGATAAAGATGCTGATGTCACGCCCCATGATCCGGGCATTGAATTTGGCCCTTATGCCGAAGGCAGTTCGCGGCGCGATAACGACGAAATCAAGCCGTGTCTCGATTCGATCCAATTTGAAAGTTGTCTCGCAAACCGTTGAGAAGGAGCCCTGAAGAGCCGTGCCAACTATATCAATGGCTTTCTCCGCGAGCCGTAACTCAATGCTCGACAGCGGCCGCTTCTCGAAAACCGGCTCTTCGCTGCCATCGCCGCCAAACAACGCATCCGCCAGAGCGAAAATGAAATCATTATCGAGCCCAATTAGCAGCCGTGATTCCCAAGCTTGCACGTAAACTATTCCTATGACGGCATCCCCGTCGTGGCCATCTATAACATCGCCAATTCGCTCCGTGGAGATGGACTCGACCGAGAACAGGGCGGGAATAGGCAACAACTGCCGCAAGGCATCGGAACATTGAGACGCCAAGCGTTCAAAGATGACCTGCAGCATGGGCATGCGCTCGATAGAAACTTTTGCGCCATCAAGAAGCCGCTCTGGAGCATCTTTCAGCAATAAAATGCGGGCGCCAGTTGCTTGCATCGGAGGTCACGCCGCCTTTTGTTCGCCGGCCACCGGAGTTCCACCGGCAATGGTCTCGTTTTCAACCATGTCAATCGAAGGCCGACTATGCGAAGAAATGGTCTTTCGGCCATGCTCAAGCGCTATTTGAGGCATTGCGCCGTTCATAAATGCAAGAAGTGTCTGCTTGACGATGATGTAGAGCCGGCACCGCTGCTCGCGGGTGATCTTGATTTTCTGCGCAAGCGGCTGCGCGATACCGTAGGAGACAAGGATACCGGCGAAGGTGCCGACGAGTGCCGCTCCAATGAGGTGGCCCAGAACTTCCGGGGCTTCATCTAGAGCCCCCATGGCCTTGATCACGCCAAGCACCGCGGCAACGATTCCGATTGCTGGCAGGCCATCAGCGATCGACGTTAAGGCATGATAAGGCTTCAGCTTGTCCTGGATCACGGTATGAATTTCCTCGTCCATCAAGGCTTCGATCTCGTGCGGCCGGGCATTTCCGATAATAATCAGGCGGCAGTAATCGCAAATGAAACTGGTCAAATCCTTGTCGGCCAAAATCTGCGGAAAAGCCTTGAAGATCGTCGACTCGTTTGGGTTGTCAACGTGCTGTTCGACTTCGTTGCGGGCCTTTCCGCGCAGTTCCCTCATCAAAGTGTAAAGAACCCCAAGTACGTCGAGATAATTCCGCTGCTTCGGTGCCCGGTCGAGAATTGCATCCATAAGGGCAAGACCGGTATCCTTGATCGTCAACAGTGGGTTGGCGACAATGAAAGTACCGAGCGAAGTGCCAAGGATGATTACGAACTCCCAAGGCTGAAAAATAACCGCAAGATGACCACCCATGGCGGCAAAACCGCCGAGTATGCAGCCAAGAGTAATCACGAGTCCAATTGCAAATCCCACGCGATCGCCTCCTGCCAGACGCGTCTAGGTAATCGTTAACTGGCTGGCCTTGCTCCAAACTGAATTAAAAGGCTCAAATGACCGGGATCTTCGGTCCAAAATTTGTGAATCGGTAAAGAGCCAACCGGTCTACACCGGTTTAGATCGCAGCGTTGCCCGAAAAAGGCCAATGACTTGAATTCGCTGCTTCATTCGTAAGGCTGCGGCAAGGTCACTCGGGCAAAGTAGTGCGTGTTCCAAAAGGCGGAGTGCCATGTTTAGTGCTACGGGCAATTTCAGCGCGCGAGCGAGAGACTACGAAAACCTTCGCTGCTGCTGTGGCAAAGGCGGCAGTCTCGCGCGAAAGGCAGTATTTCGGCAAAGTGAATTCCGTCGGCAGCTTTGTCAACATCAGCAGACTCTATAGTGACATTATGCGCCCATTCGGACTTATCGATATGTCCTATCTGGTGGGGCTTTTCCGGGAGGTTCTGGAAGCGGGCATCTCCCGAGCGAAGAACCGGCCAAAACACAAAATTATCCCCGCTGCCAACAGCTTGCCGCGGCAATTAACTTTGCGGCAGAAGGCGCGAATACAGCACCTGCCCCGCGGGCCGGCAAATCAATGTCAAAAAAATTGCATCGAACGGGTCTTCACACCCAGAATTGGCCGGCATGACCAAGGTGCTCAGATGGCTCGGTACTGCCAGCTCATAGCGCTTCAGGCCGCGAGCGCCCGCCGTACTCTCGGTCACAAGATTCTGCATAAGGCGGTTTAGATGGCTCCCATCCGTGCCGCTGTCAACTAGTGGCGTTTAAGCATGAACGATCAAGCATCAGTTTAAGATCGCGATTTTCAGAATCCGGGGAAGCCGCAGAAGTTCATCCAACGAGGCACTGCGATGTGTGATTTGCAAAACGTAAAGGCAGCGACAGTGCGTACCGCGCTGCTGACAATTATAAGTTCTCCCAGCGAGAGTTCTGACTCGCTTTCCCGCCTTGTAAACGTTCGTCTTGCGAGCTCCTGAACAATGCTATCCGGGCTATATGTCACCTTATCCGCGCAAGTCGCCCTCGAGCGGAGGCTTACAACAATTGCCGCTAACGTGGCAAATCAGAGCACACCGGGATACAGGGCTGAGGAAGTCGATTTCAAGACGCTCATCTCAAGGGCAGGAGACACCCCCGTCGCTTATGTTTCGCCGGGCAACACTTATATTTCGCGCCGGTCGGGCGTACCGATTAAGACAGACAATCCGCTTGATATTGCCGTTCAGGGGGATAGCTGGCTTGCTCTCAGGACCAAGGCCGCAGGCATCGTATACACGCGCGACGGGCGTCTGCAAATGCTACCGGGCGGCGAGTTACAGAGCGTCAATGGATATCCGGTCTTAGACGCCGGCAATAGCCAGATTGCGCTTGATCCGCTTGGCGGTCCGGCGACGATTGCGCAGGATGGGATGATCACGCAGGGCGGCCGTCAGATTGGCGCCATCGGTCTATTTAGGCTCGACAAAGCCGCCAAACTCAAGCGTTTCGACAACTCCAGCGTCGTTTCCGACAAGCCGGCAACACCCGTGTTTGATTTCTCCACGAATGGAGTAACTCAAGGTTATGTTGAGGGAGCCAATGTCAATCCGGTGTTGGAAATGACAAAATTGATCATGGTATCGAGGACGTTCGAGAGCATTGCATCAGCAGTCGAAAGTTCAGAATCATCGCTCAAAGACGCAATAAGGATTCTCGGCGGCTTAACGTGACCAAGCATGCGCTTTTTCACCTCGAACTTTGTGTGAACGTGGCGTTCGATCAGCTCGCGCATGTGCGGATTTCAGGCTCAATTAGCGAGGTGACGCCAGCCTATGTCCGAGTCGCGGGCTTATCGCGGTTTATAAAACTTGGCGATTGTGTGACATTCGCAGCGAACGGGCATTGCCAGCTTGCGGAAGTCGTGCACATCGACGAGCACTGGGCAACAGTCAAGCCGTTCGGCACCTCCGCGGTCGCTTGTCTCGGGGCGCGCGTTTATCGTGCCGCTGCTTTGCGCATTCAGCCCCATCAAAGCTGGAAGGGGCGCGTCATCAACGCTCTTGGATTTCCTATCGACGCGGCGGGTCCGCTGGAGTTGGGCGACCGCGCAGTGGAAGTCGAGACCGCCCCGCCACCTGTTTTGCGCCGCTCGCGGGTTGAAAAGCCGCTCAAAACCGGGGTGAAGGTCATCGACATATTTACTCCCTTATGTTGGGGGCAGCGTATCGGCATCTTTGCTGGATCTGGTGTGGGGAAATCGACGCTTCTCACGATGCTGGCTGGATCGCGGGACTTTGACGCAATCGTAATCGCGCTGGTCGGCGAACGGGGTCGCGAGGTCCGAGAATTTGTTGACGACGCATTGAAGGCGAATCGATCTAAAGCCGTCGCCGTCGTGGCGACGAGCGCTGAAAGTGCCGCCATCCGCCGCCTTGCGCCAAAGACGGCATTAACTATTGCGGAGCATTTTCGCGACCAGGGCGAGTCCGTTCTGCTGATCGTCGATTCAATTACCCGCTTCGCGCATGCGGCGCGGGAGGTAGCGCTGGCGGCCGGAGAACTCGCGGTCGCGCGCGGCTATGCGCCCAGTGTCTTTAGCGATATACCAAAGCTTCTGGAAAGAGCCGGTCCAGGCGAGGAAGGCAAAGGGTCGATCACCGGCATTTTCTCGGTTCTTGTTGACGGGGACGACCACAATGAGCCAATCTCAGACGCCGTCCGCAGCACACTCGATGGACATATTGTACTCGACCGTGAAATCGCCGAGCAAGGCCGCTTTCCTGCTGTCAACGTTTTGCGGTCGATCTCGCGCTTGGCGCATTTGGCGTGGACAGGCGAGCAAAGCATCGCTGTAACCAAGCTTCGCAGGCTTATCGCTCGTTACGAAGACACGCGGGACCTGCGCTTAATGGGCGGTTACCGGGAGGGTACCGATTCTGAACTCGATAATGCGATCGCGATTGTGCCAAGAATCTACCACGCTATCGCGCAATCGCCGCAGAGCGAACCATGCGAAAATGCATTTCGCGAGCTTGCGGAATTCCTGCAATAGAAGGGAAGGGCAGCTATAGCGTACACCGGCCATTAAAGGCGTGACCAACACTGGTTATCGCGTGTTGTTGACGAGGCTGGCATCCCCGCCAACCGCTGCTGTGTTAATCGATATTGTCTGTTCAAAACAAAAACGGCCGAGATAGTGCGGTCCGCCAGCCTTGGGGCCGGTACCTGAAAGATTGAATCCGCCGAAGGGTTGCGTGCCGACAACCGCTCCGGTCATACCGCGATTAACATAGCAGTTCCCCGCCAGCCTCCGGCCCAAAATATACTCAATCGTGGCGTCGATACGCGAATGAACTCCCAGGGTTAGCCCGAAACCGAACGATTCGATCGCATTCAGCAAGCGATCAAGCCCGGACGCCTGATAACGGACGACGTGAAGGATAGGGCCGAAGATCTCGCGCTTGAGTTCAGTTGCGTGGGCAAGCTCAAAAATATGTGGCGCAAGGTAAATCCCGCCTTGTGGCGTGGCTGGCGGTATGCTGCCTGCGAAGCGAACGATTGCCGAGCTGCGCATTGCTGCGATATGCGCGTTCAGGCTTGCTGCGGCGGGGCCATCTATGATTGGACCGATCTCGGTTTGCGGATCGCGCGGATCGCCGACCAATAGCTCGCGTGCTGCCCCGCAGATCATCGTAATCAATTTGTCTGCAATCTCCTCCTGGATGCAAAGGAGCCGCAGCGCGGAACAACGTTGTCCCGCCGAGCGGAATGCCGAGGCAAGAACGTCATCGCAAACTTGCTCGGGCAGTGCCGTCGCATCGGCGATCATTGCATTAATCCCGCCGGTTTCGGCGATCAGTACTGGAATTGGCCCGTCCTTCGCTGCCAGGCTCCGATTGATTCTTGTGGCGGTCCCAGTTGAGCCCGTGAAGGCAACCCCGGCAATATTTGGCAGCGACACAAGCGTTTCGCCAATTGCGTTACCTCCGGGCAAGTGATGCAGTGCCGTGCCCAGCACGCCAGAGCGGTGGAGGAGTTCGACGGCGGCGGCGGCAATCAAGGGGGTCTGCCCGGCGGGTTTTGCAAGGACGCTGTTCCCGGCGGCGAGCGCGGCAGCGACCTGACCGAGAAAAATCGACAATGGAAAGTTCCACGGGCTGATGCACACAAAAACGCCGCGCCCGTGGCAGCTCAACCGATTGTCCTCTCCAACCGGTCCAGGCAAGACCGAGGCGCAGGCAAAAAGCCGGCGCGCTTCTTGCGCATAGTAGCGGCAGAAATCAATTGCCTCCCGCCATTCACCGATTGCGTCCTCAAGCGTCTTGCCCGCCTCGACCTGCAGCAGCCCTAGAAATTCGGGCGCTTCATTTTCAAGAAGGGTTGCTGCGCGACAAAGGCAGGCCGCCCGGATGCCCACGGGCACATGAGACCACTTGTAAAATCCCGCACGCGCCTCGCGCAGGGCTTCGTAGACAAGGCCGGGCGAAGCCTCGCGGACAACACCAATTTTTTTCCCATCAATTGGCGACGCAACCTCGCGCTCCACGCCATCGCGGCTTCTGCCGGAGATAACTGGCCTCGCCTCGCGCCAGCACGAGGATTTTGTGATCGCGCTCATAAGAGCAGCAACCGCCTTGCGATCGCCAAACGCAATTGCGTTCGCCGTTTTGCGCGACGGCATGTGAATGTCTGACGGCAGCCGCACCTCCTGAGCTCTTGCGTGCTCCTTGTCGCCAAGGATGACCTCAGGCCGGATGAGAAGCTCGGAGCATTTAATGTGCGGATCGCTCAGCCGTGCCACAAAGGACGAGTTGGCGCCATTCTCAAGCAGTCGGCGGACAAGATAGGCCAGCAAATTTTCATGACTGCCAACCGGCGCATAGATCCGGCACGCCGGCGCAGGAATGAGCTCTGCCCGCAAGGCAGCAAAAATGTCCTCGCCCATGCCATGGAGGCGCTGGAATTCGAAACAACCGCTGTCTCCCGCAAGTTCGATGATCGTTGCAATGGTCAGCGCATTATGGGTCGCAAATTGCGGATAGATGGTTTCGCGTAGTTCGAGCAGTTTTTTGGCGCATGCGAGATAATTGAGGTCGGTCATCGGTTTGCGCGAAAATACCGGGTAGTCGGCAAGACCCCGTTCCTGCGCCCGTTTGATCTCGGTGTCCCAATAGGCGCCCTTGACGAGGCGCACCATCAACCGGCGGCCATAGCGGCGCGCCTGAGCAGCCATATAACCGATTACCGCCTGAGCGCGCTTCTGATAGGCTTGCACCGCGAGTCCGAAACCGTCCCATCCGGCAAGCGTAGGATCGGCGAGCAGCCGATCGACAATGTCGAGCGACAGTTCTAGCCTGTCGGCTTCCTCGGCATCGATGGTAAAGTTCAAATCGTGCCGTTTGGCCATGCGAGCGAGCTCGGCCGCCTTCGGTGCGAGTTCGGCGAGCACACGCAGGCGCGAAAGAGGCTCGTAGCGCGGATGCAAGGCGGAGAGCTTGACCGAAATACCCGGTCTCTGCGGCAATCGGCCAGGGCCAGCCGAATTTCCGATGGCGTCAATCGCATTCGCGTAAGATTCGAAGTAGCGCTGGGCATCGTCGGCGGTCCGTGCGCCTTCGCCCAGCATATCGTAAGAAAAGCGGTAACTTCGTCCCTCTTTCGACCATGCGCGGGCCAAGGCGCCTTCGATCGTTTCGCCAAAAATAAAATGCGATCCGATGAGCTGCATGGCCCGGCGCGCGGCCGCGCGCAGGGCGCTGATCCCGATCCTTCGGGCGAGCGCCAAAACCACGCGCTCCGGAGTTCTCCCTTTGCCGATGACGCGTGCGCTGAGGCCCAGCGCCCAAGCCGCGGCCGAGACGAGAAGCGAGTCCGAATCCCCGGCTTGATGGCTCCAGTCGGAAGAGGCGAGCTTATCTTTGATGAGCCGGTCGGCCGTGAGGTCGTCTGGCACCCGCAGCAGCGACTCCGCGAGGACCATCAAAGCGACGCCTTCTTCCGACGACAAGGAATATTCGCGCAACAAATCTTCGACCCCGCCGAGCCGGTTCGATTTGGACCGGACGAAATCGATGAGCCGCAGGGCGCATGCGTCGATTCGTGCCTCCGCGTCCTTGCCGAGCGCGGAACCTGCAAGAAGCTCGGCGGCAAGCAATTCGTCGTTTGGCGCGTAGGGAGCCGAAAATGCAGGATGTGGCGGATCCGGGCTCATATCGGAAATATTTTGTAACACTAACCGTGCCCAACATATGGGGTGGCCGTGGCGTGCTTGCCCGGCTGGTATGGTTTGCGGCCCACTGGAAATATCAGCCGGAAAGTCCCAGCACATTGGCCATCGAGTAAAGGCCTGGCTTTTGGTTCTTGCCCCAGAGCGCGGCCTGTACCGCGCCGCGGGCGAAAATGCTGCGGTCCTCCGCGACATGGGCGAATTCGATCCGCTCGCCTGGCCCCGCAAAAATCACTTTGTGATCGCCAACGACGGTTCCGCCGCGCAGCGAAGCAAGGCCGATATCGCCGGCGCGGCGCAAACCGGTGTGTCCGGCGCGCGCGCGGACCGAATGTTTTTCGAGTTCGACTCCGCGGCCTTTGGCGGCGGCCTCACCCAGAAGAAAAGCCGTGCCAGACGGCGCATCGATCTTCATGCGGTGGTGCATCTCGACGATTTCGATATCAAATTCCGGCCCAAGCGTGTGCGCGGCCTTCTCGACGAGAGCGGCGACGAGATTGACGCCGAGGCTCATGTTTCCAGAACGCACCAGCACGGCTTGGCGCGCCGCAGCTTCGAGCTTTGTAACATCACTGGGGTCCAGGCCGGTTGTGCCGATCACATGGACAATGCGCGCCTGTGCCGCCAGCGCCGCGAGTTCGACGGTCGATTGCGGCGTCGTGAAATCGAGGACTCCGTCGGCGCCCGCAATGGCCGTGAGAGCATCGCCGCTGATTGCCACACCCATCTGGCCGCAGCCCGCGAGGAGCCCCGCGTCTTGGCCGATCGCAATTGAACCAGGCTGCTCGATTGCCGCGGCGAGATGCGCGCCGGGGGTCTTGCGGATAATTTCAACGAGGACGCGGCCCATGCGCCCGGCCGCTCCCGCAACGACAAGACGCATTTCGCTCATGGCCGGGGTCCCTGACTTATCCAAGTCTTGTCTATAACCGGTCGCGGCCGCAAGGAAAACATCGGATCCTGCCAGGCTCAATAATCCGTCGCTTCTCCTGCACTGCGGCATTCTACCTTTCTTTTGATTGTGGCGCGTAGAAAGAGCGCGTCATGGCCGCACCGCTGGGGTGAGCCCGCAGCGCCATTTTTCGCGGCCTACATCGTCTCGGATAGGCGTGCACGGTCAGAAATCCTGCGCCAAGTTTCGCGCCCTGTGCACATGCCCGGCTCACCGTCGCCGCGACGAGAGCGTCGGCTTCCCGCAGCGTTTCAAAATCAAGCGCAATGATGAGTATTTCGCGGGAGGCGGCCGGCCGGTTCATCCCAAATAGCGCGAATTCCCGCTGCCGGATGACTTACGCGAGCGATCAAAATCCGGCTCACGCCAAAATCCGCTTTCGCGGGACGGCTGACGATTTGTTTCGTTGCGAAGTTTTGCTTTGGCGGCCGCAAATTCCTTCATCAAGTCCAGTTGCACCTTTTCGGTGCCGAGTTTGAGCCTGTCGAAAAATTCCTGCGCCGCGTTCGTCCGCTTGAGGTTAAGCTCCGTCTCTGCTCCGGTCCGGCGGCGGTATGCCCAAACGCGCGCCGGCGGCAGGTTTAGCCAGACGGGAGAGCAGGCGTCGACCTGAAAGCCAAGCTCCAATAAATTGTCGCGCGGAATGGGCGAACGAGGACTGTAGCTGAATTGGATAAAGCGGCCATCCTTAGGCATGCAATCCATTGCCTCGGTAAGGAGCGCCAGCCTTTGCGACTCGGGTTTTAGGAGCAAGGGAAGGCTCGAGACGATCGCACCGGGTGGGCGGCGTAGCCGGCCTTTTAACGTTTTCGACAACTGATAGGCATCGCCCTTAATGACATGAACACCTGGAAAGCGTCGCCTGAGCAGGCTGCAGAATCCTCCATCATATTCGATAAGGAAGAGCCGCTTAGGTGCAATGCCGCGCTCAAGAAGCGCCTCTGTGATCGCGCCTGTGCCAGGTCCAAGCTCGACAATCGACCCAGCCTTCCGCGGATCGACATAGCGCGCCATCATACGCGCCAAAAATGGTCCCGATGGAGAGACTGCGCCCGCAAGTCCAGGATTGTCGAGCCAAGACATGAAAAAACGGGCCTCGTCCGCGAGCCGCAGTTCCATTGGCGTTGTGGATTTTCGTGGGCAGCGCGCGCCGGTCTGCGCGGATGGGCCAGGCAAGAGCGGTATCCCTCCCTAAAAGACGGCGGACGCGTCACCCGCGAATTCACCGTCAATAGCGAGGGTTTAGAAAACACGATTCAACAAAACGAGCAAGCACGGCTCAGCGGCACGGCTTACTGCCCGCTCAAATTCTCGAAAAAATCCTTCATCCTGGCAAAGAAGCCGGCGGACTCCGGATGCGTCTCGGTTGAGGACAGCGCATCGAATTCCGCGAGAAGTTCTCTTTGCCGCTTGGTGAGGCTTTGTGGGGTTTCCACCGTCACTTCGATATAGAGGTCGCCCTTTTCGCGCGACCGCAGGACCGGCATGCCCTTGCCTTTCAACTTGAACTGTTTGCCGGATTGCGTGCCTGCCGGAATTTTGACTTTTGCCGCGCTGCTGTCGAAGGTACGCACGCTGACTTCAGCGCCAAGTGCCGCCTGGACCATGGAGATTGGAACGCGGCAGGAGAGATCCGCGCCGTCACGCCGAAAGAACGGGTGCGGCCGCGTCGAAACAAAGATGTAAAGATCGCCCGAGGGCCCTCCCTTGGCTCCGGCTTCGCCTTCGCCGCCAAGACGGATTCTTGTCCCGTCCTCAACGCCGGGCGGAATATTGATGGATAGACTGCGGTCTCGAGAGACGCGGCCCGAACCGCCGCAGGATTGGCAAGGGTCATCGATAATTTCCCCGACCCCGTGGCAATTCGGACAGGTCCGTTCGATCGCGAAAAAGCCTTGCTGCGCGCGCACCCGTCCGTGCCCTGCACAAGTGGAACAAACCTTTGGCTTAGCCCCGGCCTTGGCCCCCGATCCCGCACAAGCTTGACAAGTCACGGATGTCGGCAGTGTGATTGAGACCGGTTTGCCGTGAAACGCCTCTTCGAGCGTGATTTCCAAGCTGTGGCGGAGATCCGAGCCGCGGGCAGGTCCCCTGCGCCCGCCACCGCGCCTCCCGCCCATCATGTCGCCAAAGAGATCGTCAAAAATATCCGCCATGGAAGCGGCGAATCCTTCGGCTCCCGCCCCGAAACCACCGTGCTCAAAAGCGGCGTGGCCATAGCGGTCGTAGGCAGCTCGCTTCTGAGTATCCGACAAGGTCTGATAAGCTTCGTTGAGTTCCTTGAAACGAACTTCGGCTTCAGCATTGCCGGGATTGCGATCGGGATGACATTGCATGGCCGCTTTGCGAAAAGCGGATTTTAGGTCAGCATCCGTGCAAGTCTTTGAAACGCCAAGAATTTCGTAGTAATCCCGTCTTTTCAAAGCGTCTTGCGTTCCAATCCTCAAAGCGTCTCAGGCCCACCCGGAAAGTATGCAAAGTAGCGCCACGGCAACGCGCGCCAACTTTGCAAGCAAAATCGTCTGGGCGGCAGAAACGAGTCAAGCCGACTTCAGCTTTCAGAGCGATCCTGCTTGCTTCAAGAGATAAAGCTCCAGACGCGAAAGCACAAAGCGATCTTATTGAAAATCCCCCTCGGCACCAATTAGCCGAGAGGGTAATCCGCTTCGAGCAAAAGCGGATTGCCCTCTCAAAACCCCAAACCAAATGCTTTTGTAATCCCTAGTCTTGCCACCCCCTCTTTGATTAGGCGGATTTCTTCTTGTCGTCCGGGCCGACCTCCTTGAAGTCTGCGTCGATGACATCGTCCTTGGCACCGGTATGGCTGCTCTCGGTACCTCCTCCCGCGCCCTGGGACTTGTATAATGCTTCGCCAAGTTTCATGGCGGCCTGGGCGAGATCATTCGTTCTTGCCTTGATCGCTTCAACGTCGTCACCCTCGAGCGCCGATTTGAGGGCGCCGATAGCGGCCTCGATGACGGTTTTGTCGGACTCGGCGACCTTCGATCCAGCTTCCGTCATGGTTTTCTGCGCGGCGTGAATCATCGCCTCGCCATGATTTTTGGCATCGACGAGTTCGCGGCGTTTTTTGTCCTCCGCTGCGTGCGCCTCGGCATCCTTCACCATCTTGTCGATGTCGGAGTCGCTTAGCCCGCCAGAGGCCTGAATCCGGATTTGCTGTTCTTTATTGGTTGCCTTGTCCTTAGCGGACACGTTGACGATTCCATTGGCGTCGATATCAAAAGTTACTTCGATCTGCGGCACGCCGCGTGGTGCCATCGGAATTCCGACGAGGTCGAACTGGCCAAGGAGCTTATTGTCTGCGGCCATCTCACGTTCGCCCTGGAAGACACGGATCGTAACCGCAGTCTGATTGTCTTCGGCAGTCGAAAAGACTTGGCTCTTTTTGGTGGGAATCGTGGTGTTGCGTTCG
>CAYWHF010000010.1:2797-16933 GCA_964457695.1 uncultured Methylocapsa sp. | reverse complement strand
CGGCGTCAGCGCACGACTGTGGTGTTTCCACGAGGGCTGCGATGCTGACCAACGCGGCAGCCGTGCGTCTTCCCGGAAAGTCAACCGCAACCAATGTTGGATCTGCCCGCGTCGGACGCGTCACTAGCAGCAGCAAGAGTCCATTCTTCTGGCATCGATTCCGGAGCAGCGAAAAACCTAACAAAAAGGTTGCGAACGATCTCTTCCGCGTCGCTTCGAATATGGCTGAGGCGCTTATGGTGATAGATGTTTTTGGAAAGAAAAGTCCGCAGCGAAGCATCGGCGTCCAGCGCCGCGCGGGAAAAGCCAATCAAAGGCCCGTCCTGCGCCCACACGTCCTCCACGCTCGCAACACCCGACGCCTCGATCCGCCGCCGGCTTTCGGCGATCGCATCCTCGATAAAAAAGGTGATCGTCCGGCGGACCAGCTCGTGAATGGCGCGGAACGGTTCAATGCGGGGGTAAAGTGCGTTGATTTCTCGAGCCATCGCGCGGAGAAAATCCACCTCCCCGGTTTGTTCTAGGTCGATGAGGCCCGCGCGCAATCCGTCGTCGAGGTCATGTGCATTATAAGCGATCCCGTCGGAGAGAGCCGCCGCCTGCGCCTCGGCGCTGGCGCAATGCGACAGCTCGAGATCAAAGACCGCATTGAATTCGCGTATTGCCTGGGCAAGCCCGCGTTTGGCCCGGGGTTCAGCCAGGCCGCCGTCGGGTTTCAAAAGCGGTCCGTTGTGTTTGACGATCCCCTCCAGCGTCTCCCACGTCAGATTGAGGCCATCGAAAGCCGCGTAGCGGCGCTCGAGCTTAGTGACAATTCGCAGCGTCTGGGCGTTGTGATCGAAGCCGCCAGAGGGAGCCATGAGCTCGTCGAGCACGTCTTCGCCGGTATGACCGAAGGGCGTGTGGCCAAGGTCATGGGCGAGCGCCAGCGCCTCGGCGAGGTCGTCGTCGAGGCCGAGTGCACGGGCAAGCGAGCGCGCGATCTGCCCAACTTCGAGCGAATGGGTGAGCCTCGTGCGGAAATGGTCGGCCTCGTGCGGAACGAAGACCTGCGTCTTGTGGGCCAGTCTGCGGAAAGCCGTGCAATGTATGATGCGGTCGCGGTCGCGTTGGAAGGGAGAGCGCGAGGGCGAACCCGGTTCCGGGATCAACCGTCCACGGCTTCGCGCGGCGTCCACGGCATGGCGCGCGCGCGTGGGGCCGAGAAAATACTCGGGAGAAAAGTGGACGGCAGGCATCGAACCTTTGATTTCGCAGCGGGCCAATTGCGGCTTCGCTACATCGGGCTTATGTTCTCTATCGCAAGCGGGCGCAAGCGGCTGCCTCAGCTGCAACGCTTTCTCCACAACCGAGGCGCCGGGCCGCGGGAACCGTAGGACGAAATTTTCCTGCGAGGTTTTGAGATGAACGAACCGCCAGTCGAGCTGACCGAAACCGCCGCACGGCGCATTTCGGAGATTTTGCAAAAAGAGCCCGAAGGTTCGTTCTTGCGCATCGGAGTCGACGGCGGCGGTTGCTCGGGATTTACTTACACCTACAACATTTCGACGGAACGCTTGGCCGGCGACCTCGTGATCGACCATGATGGCGCGAGCGTCGCGATCGACCCCGTTTCGCTCGATCTCCTGCGCGGCTCAAAAATCGATTTTGTGGACGGGTTAATGGGCCAGATGTTCAAAATCGAAAATCCCCTGGCGACGGCCTCCTGCGGCTGCGGGTCGAGTTTCGCGGTTTAAGGGGCACAAGCTGGATTTTTTGCCCGCGCCCCGCTCCGCGTCTGCGCAGCGGCCTCTACCTCTCTGCGTCTGATAATAATGGTCTTTGCTTCTGGTGCAACTTTCCGGAGCGCCAGTGTGACGGCTTCTACGGTGTCGATCACTGCATACTTCGGACCTATCGCCGTCCAAAAGCGACTGGCTTCAATGAAAAATAGCCACGCACAGCCGCGACGCCGTTGCTTTTGTGAGATCCCTCACATACGGGGCGGGGGGAGCGAGCTAGAGTTTTCGATTAATAAGCCTAAGTCCCTTGTTCGACCGCTTGAAAGCCGCCAATCGGTACAACGTCAAAAGGGCGAGGCGCGCGCCAGGAAAACCGGTCTTCTATTCGCTCTGTGTTACAAGAGTCGATTTGAATTACTTTTGACGGGGCAACAAGTGTCTTTATTTGTCCGGTTCTTAAACTTCACATTCTTGGTCTTGATTGCGGTCCCGGGGCAGGCAAGAGTTTAGGGAGTAAGAGATTGCCAGAGTTCCGATCCGGATCGAGCAATAGCTGGATGCACGGAGGTATTGGATCAGGGAGCCAGCAGGGATCCTAGAAAGCAGGCCTTTGTCTTTATGCGGCGCGCCTATGCCTATTATAGGAAGGGCGATTTAGACCACGCGATCACGGATTCCAATGACGCGATCGGTCTTAACCCGCGATTTGCCATCGCCTATCTCGTGCGAGGAATGGCTTACCAAGGCAAGCACGATCTCGAACGCGCTGCCGCCGACTATGATGACGCTCTTCGCCTCGATCCAGCAAGTGCCAAAGCCTACAGCCTTCGCGGCGACATGTATCGCGAAAGACATGACTTCGATCGTGCCATCGCGGACTACAATGAGGCCATTCAAATCGAGCCAAACAATGCAGGCATTCATTTGGATCGTGCAGCGGCTTACCTCCAAAAGGGTGATTTCGATCACGCCATGGCCGATTATAATGACCTGATCCGTTTTGCCCCCCGTTCCAGATCGGCTGCTGTCTCTTTGGCGGGGGTTTACCGTGGCCGCGGCATCGTTCAGGTTAAAGAGCACGAATTCGATCTCGCGATCTCCGATTTCAACGAGGCGATCGAGCTCGATCCGAACTCCGCTTACGCTTACGGAAATCGTGCAGAGGCACGAGCAAGGAAAGGCGATCTCCAAGGCGCTTTCGCCGACAGCGAGACAGCGATCCATCTCGACGAAAAGAGCGCCTCGCCGCACGCTTACCGTGCCTATATCTTCGCCAAGATGGGCCAGTTCGACCGGGCCTTTGCGGAAATCGCGGAAGCGTTCAAACTTGATAACAATAGTTTTGATGCTTTTCTTTACCGGGGCGAGCTTTATCTCATAAAAGGCCAGCTCCAGCAGGCGCGCCCAGATTTCGAGGCCGCATTGGCCAAATACCCTCACGATCCTTTTGCACTCGCCGGACGCGATGCCGCGGGTCCGGTGCTAGCAGCCTCACAACCGCGGTCGCAGACCGCTGCGCCAGCCCTCTCCGTGCTGGCACCGCCAATGCCCTCAGCTCCCTCCGACGCCAACAAGCGTGTGGCTCTTGTGATCGGCAACGGCGCGTACCGATCCGTACCGGCGCTGCCCAATCCCGCGCGCGACGCCGAAGCCATTGCTGCAATGTTTCGCGCCGCCGGTTTCAGCGATGTGAGGAAAGAGACCAATGTAGGCGTTGCCGCGATGCGCCGCGCTCTGCGGGACTTCGCCGATACGGCTGCAGATGCCGACACCGCAGTGGTGTTTTTCGCCGGTCACGGAATCGAGATTGGCGGGCGCAATTATCTCATACCCGCCGACGCAAAACTCGCCGCCGATCTCGACGTCGAGGACGAAGCCGTCGATCTCGACCGAGTGCTGCAATTGCTGGATCCTGTGCGGCGGCTGAAGCTGGTTATCCTTGATGCCTGCCGGGACAATCCTTTTGCGAGCCACATAAAGCTCACCGTTGCGTCCCGCTCGATCGGACGAGGTCTCGCACAGCCGGACCAGCAGGCCAGCAACACGCTCGTTGCCTTTGCCGCGCGCGCAGGTGCCATTGCCGATGATGGCAACGGACGCAACAGCCCGTTCACCACAGCACTGCTGCACAATTTGACAAGGCCCGGTCTCGACGTGCGCATTGCGCTCGGCGAAGTCCATGACGAGGTGCTCGCGGCAACCGGCCGCAGGCAGGAGCCGTACATTTACGGCGCGCTGGGAGGCGGAACGCTGCCGCTCGCTCCGGAGACCCAACCGGCTCATTAGCTGAACTTCGGCTCACCCATTGGCAAGCTCCATTGCGGCGGCCTTCGCGCTTGCCAAGTTTTGGCGGGAATGCTAGGCGCGCCTTATGAATCATCCGCGGCCAAGCTTTCAATTTGACGTTCCGGTGCGCAAGATATCTGGCGCCAGGCGATGACGATCCGCTTTCACCGGGGCGACTTGCCGGACGGCGCGGCGTTTGGCGGCAGCGTCGCGATCGACACCGAAACCTTGGGCCTAGTTCCGCAACGTGACCGTCTGTGCGTCGTCCAATTTTCGGCTGGCGACGGAACCGCCGATGTGGTTCAAATTGCGCCTGGCCAGACGCGGGCCAAAAATATCGAGCGGATTCTTGCCGATTCTGGCGTCACCAAACTGTTTCACTTTGCCCGCTTCGACCTCGCAATGTTGTTCCACACATTTGGGGTGATGGCCTCGCCCGTTTATTGCACCAAGGTCGCCTCCAAACTCGCGCGAACCTACACCGACCGGCACGGTCTGAAGGATCTCGTGCGCGAGCTTCTGGGAATCGAATTGTCAAAGCAGCAGCAATTGACCGATTGGGGCGCTGAGACGCTGACGGAGGCGCAGATTTCTTATGCGGCGTCCGACGTTCTCCATTTGCATGCTCTGCGCCAGCGCCTCGACACGATGCTCGAGCGGGAGGAGCGCTTGGCGATCGCAAGGGCTTGTTTTGCGTTTTTGCCCGCGCGCGCGCGTCTCGATCTCTTAGGTTGGGCGGATTTCGATATTTTCGCGCATCAATAAGCAACGCTAAAGCTTAACTCTGCCATGACTTCGCCTTGCTTCCTTGCTGTCTAACCGGGGTTGCTGCGCCTGACAGGTCCGCCCGCAGGGATCCATGTTCGGTCAAGCTCATCCTGTCAATTTATTAACATTTTTGCAGGTTTTTTAAGGTTCCGCATGTTCCAGACATGGTTTGTGAATTCGCGTAAACAGGAGCTCGGGTACCTTTGTCTCGTGATGAACCTCGGCAAATGCAGGCCTCATCGCATTCTAAAGGCGCCCTTGCGATGTTCGAGGAGAAATTGGCGGACGCCAATTTTGCGCGGTCAGGCGTCGCTGCGCGGGGGCCGGGTCGAATGGACGATGCGTTAGACGCGCGGGCGGTTCGCCTCGACGTGACGCCTGCGGCTTGGCGCGGCGGCTTCAAAGAGGCGCGCCGCCATTCGGCGCGCGTCCGGGTACTGCGCCGCGTAGCGATAGCGGGCTCGGTCTCGGCTTTGACGCTTGTCTTAGCCGCGGTGCTTGTAAACCCGTTAAGACATCTGCCGGCCGATGTTTCCGTGCAGCGGGTCGGACTCGACGGGACAAAAGTCACCGTGGACTTTCCAAGAGTCTCTGGCCTGCAGAAAAATGGCCGACCATTTGAGATCAAGGCGCGTTCCGGCATTCAAGACGTCGCGGTTCCAAATATCATCGAACTTCAGGATCTTGAGTCGAACCTTGGTACGGCAGAGTCTTCGACATCATGGGTGAGCGCGGCGCACGGCGTCTATGACAGCTCGCAAGACAAACTCACGTTGGAAGGCGACATTCATATCAAAAGCAGCACCGGCTACGATATCTGGATGAGATCCGCCCGGATCGATTTCAAATCTGGCGGGCTCGTCTCCGAGGAGCCCGTCAGAGTTGTTGTCGACGGGGGTGCGATCGAAGCGCAGGAATTGGATGTCAGCGACAATGGCCATAAGATTTCGTTCGGGGGCGAAGTAACCTCAAGGATCGAAAATGGTGAGGAGGTGTCGGGCGCCAGCCACGAAATAGCGGAGAACGGGCAATGACCTTTTCGACCCGGAGCCGTTCAATATTCTGTGCCTTTTCGGTTGTCGCAACTGTGATTGGCCCGTCTTTTGCGGAATCGCCAGTTTCCGGCGCCGTGCTGCCGGGCGGCAATACCAAGGATCCAGTCAATATCGACGCGGCCAGGCTCGATTATTTCGACAAGGAGCAAAAGCTCGTCTACACCGGAAACGTCATTGCGACGCAAGGGGAGAGCAAGCTTCAGGCCGGCAAACTCGTCATTTACCTGACGCCGAAGAACGCCAAGACTCCGGCTGGAACTCCGTCCTCTTCAAGTCAGGTTCGACGCATGGAAGCCGGCGGGCCGGTGACCATCCTATCCAAGGACCAGATCGGAACTGGCGATAGCGGCATTTATGAAAGGTCGGAAAACAAAGTCTATCTCATCGGAAATGTCACGCTGTCCCAAGGGGGAAACGTCACAAAAGGCGATAAATTGATTTACGATCTCGCCACCAACGAGGCGGTAGTGACGGGCGGCAGGGTCCGAAGCCTATTCTGGCCCGGCGACAGGCCCGGGGAGGCGAAAGAGCCTCGTACTTCAAGATCTGTCGGTGTCTCTAGACCCGATCAGGCCGCGCAGGCATCCGGCCGCCCCCCTCAGAGCCAGGCCCAATAACTCGTTTCCTCCTTTCGCTACTGGCCGGAATAGGCCGGGTCCGTACCTTTGGCTTGGGGAGTGCTGGCGGCCCGCGTCTAAAATGCCGTGCGGAGCCTTGCTCATTGCTTTCGGTGTTGACATTGCTAGGCTTGCATTTTGAAGGGTCCCAAATCGTTTGAAGCTCTCTACGAACTTTCTCCCATTTTTGCCTCAATTGGCCGCGCCTGGTTCGGCATAGAGCGGTCAATGACGCTTCCGGCCGGGCGTGGAAATTGACGATGATAGATGAGCAGCACGTCGCGGAACGCGATTCGGCGGTCGCAGTGTGGCGCAAACTAGGGACGGCGCTTGGCCAATTGCCCCGTCCGTCCCCAAGCGGGAAAGAGCCAGACGCGGCAATAGAAGGGCTTCTCGCCGTTCGCCATTTGCAAAAATCCTATAAGGCGCGCCGGGTCGTCGATGGCATAAGCATGGCTGTGCAGCAAGGCGAGGTCGTTGGCCTTCTCGGGCCGAATGGCGCCGGAAAGACGACGCTTTTTTATATGATTACCGGCCTTATTCGGCCGGATGGCGGCGTCATCGAGCTCAACGGCCACGATGTCACCAGGCTTCCGATGTATCGGCGCGCGCGCCTCGGCATTGGCTATCTGCCTCAGGAAGCTTCGATTTTCCGCGGCCTCAATGTCGAGGACAACATCCGCGCCGTGCTCGAAATCATCGAGCCGGACAAGCGCAAGCGTACGACTCAGCTTGAGGCTCTTCTCGACGAGTTCGATCTCGCGCGATTGCGCAAAACGCCGTCGATCGCGCTTTCGGGCGGGGAGCGGCGCCGTTGCGAAATCGCGCGCGCATTAGCGGGCCGCCCGTCGTTCATGCTTCTCGACGAACCTTTTGCCGGGATCGATCCCATTGCTGTCGTCGATATTCAGCATCTTGTCCTACACCTGAAGCGGCGCGGGATCGGCGTTCTCATTACCGATCACAATGTGCGCGAGACCTTGGGGTTAATCGACCGCGCCTACATCATCCATTCCGGCCGAGTTTTGGTCGAGGGGAGGCCTTCCGAAATCGTCGACAATGCCGATGTGCGCCGGTTCTACCTTGGCGAGGGATTTCGGCTTTGATCTGTGGCCTGATTCTGAGGGGTCCGGCTTTGCCAGGCAACCCCAGAAACAAAGGGGTGTTTATTGGCATGCTTTATGCTAGAGAGTGTCGTGAAGGCAAGAATCGGGCCTGGCGGTCTCACGCGGCGCAAACCTGGCAGTTTAGGAGTTGTTTCGAGCATGGCGCTGACAACCAAGCTGGTCATGCGGCAAAGCCAGTCGCTGGTCATGACGCCGCAGCTCCTCCAGGCGATCAAGCTTCTGCAATTCTCCAATTTGGAATTGACCGCATTCATCGAAGAGGAGCTCGAACGAAACCCACTGCTCGAAAGGGCCGACGACGGCGCGGAGCCAGAGAGCGCCGATGCGTCATACGATTCAACCGGGCTTAGTACCCCGCCAGGAGACGATTTCAGCGGTGCCGATACCGGCTGGAATTCACAATCCCTTACAATCGACGGCGGCGGTCTTTCGGTGAAACTTAGTCCCGAAATGCCCAACGGTTTCGCCGACGACCCCCCGCCATCAGACAGTGGATACATGTTAGGTCCGGACGGCTCGGGCGCTCTCGCGACACAATGGTCTGGCCCGGCGACCATGATGAGGGACGGGGAGGCGCTCAGCCTTGAATTCTACGTCGCGGCGCCGGTTAGTCTCAAGGATCATTTGCAGACCCAATTGGCGCTTGCCGCGGCCGCCGATACCGCCCGGTTGATCGGCCAACTGTTGATCGACTCGATCGACGAAAATGGCTATTTTACTGGCTCGCTCGACGAGATTGCCGATAGGTTGGATGCTCCCAAGCCCGAGGTTGAGCGAGTTCTTCGCCTCATCCAGGGTTTTGATCCTTCCGGCGTCGGAGCCCGCGATCTTGCTGAATGCCTCGCCATCCAGTTGCGCGAGCGCGACCGGTTCGATCCAGCCATGCAGGCGTTCATTGGCCGTCTTGATCTCGTTGCAAAACGCGATTTTGCGGCGTTGCGGAAGATTTGCAATGTCGACGAAGACGATATTAGCGACATGGTGAAGGAAATCAGACGGCTTGATCCTAAGCCCGGCCGTGCCTTTGGCGGCGACCCAGTCGCGCCGGTCATCCCGGACGTCGTTGTGCTTCCGAGAGCCGATGGCTCTTGGCATGTCGAACTCAACACGGAAGTGTTGCCGCGATTGCTTGTCAATCACAGCTATGCGGCGCGGGTTGGCAGGCGCGGAAAAACGGAGGCTGATCGCACCTTCATATCGACGTGCCGTCAAAACGCCAATTGGCTGACAAAAAGTCTCGAGCAGAGGGCCCGTACAATCCTGAAGGTTTCGAGCGAAATCGTCCGCCGCCAAGATAGCTTTTTCGCGCATGGAGTGGCGCACCTGCGTCCCCTCGACCTCAAGACGGTCGCCGAGGCGGTAGGCGTGCATGAATCGACTGTCTCCAGAGTCACCTCCAACAAATATATGGCGACGCCGCGCGGCCTATTTGAACTGAAGTATTTTTTCACAGCCTCTATCGCCGCGCGTGACGGCAGCGATGCACATTCAGCCGAATCTGTGCGGTTCCGAATCAAACAGATGATCGATCAGGAAGACCCGTCGCAAATTTTATCAGACGATGCCATTGTGACGAAGCTGAAGAGCGCCAATATTGACGTCGCCCGGCGCACGGTTGCCAAATACCGCGAAATTTTGAAAATTCCGTCCTCAGTTGAGCGGCGGCGCATCAAAAGGAAAAGTCGAGAAGGGCCGCCAAGCCGGCGCTTAAGTTTCCAAGGCATAACCCAAGAAAATGCATTTCAGGCAGGCCAGGATTCGGACGAGCATCGTTTGAAATGCCAAGCGGACACAGGGGGCAGCCTTTTCGGCACGAGACCGGGTAGACAGTACGCGCCATTGACTTAAATTGGACACTCTTTTAACGTTTGACAAAATACGGCAACATTCAACAATTGTTCTCAAACTCCTCAGCAAACCGAAGCGGCCACGCGTCGCTTGACCAACGAAATATTCCGCAACTTAGGTGTGTTGCGCCGGCCGGGGCTCCGGGCAGCATGGGGTAACGGAGAATGGGTAATGACATTACGCGTCTCGGGCAAGAACATGGAAATTGGTGACGCTTTACGCGATCACATCGAGGCACGAATCGATTCAACCTTGGAGAAATACCGGGCTGGACCTGCCGCCGGTCACGTGACGATTGAACGGGAAGGATCGGGTTTTAGGGCCGACTGCACGTTGCATTTGAAGTCGGGCGCGACTGTGCAGGCGGATTCCGGGGCCCATGAGCCCTATTCGTGCTTCGATCGCGCGGCCGATCATATAGAAAGCCAGGTCCGGCGGCACAGAGAGCGCTTGGTCAATCATCACGCCAGCACGGCGGCGGATGACCGCAGCAGCACAGAACTTCCCGCGCGCGGCCAAGTACCGGATGCTCAGGCCAGCGAAGCTCCGCCGGAGGATGGCGGAGCGCGGGGCCTTCATCCGGCGGTTATCGCCGAACCGCCACCCTATTTCAAAGAGATGACCGTTTCCGGGGCGGCGATGGAGCTCGATTCAACCAACGCCCAGGTCATCATCTTCCGGCACGCTTCCGACGGGAGAATGAATGTCGTGTATCGCCGCCCCGACGGAAACATCGGCTGGATCGATCCAGGCCGGGAATAGCCGCTCCCTTGCCTCCCGCGAGGCTGCCTCCCCTTACGCGAGCCTGCAAATCTTCGCCTTTCTCCACAGACCGGATCATTTTAAAATATGTTGCCGAGCCAACTGATCACCCCCGAGGCGGTTGTCCCCTCTCTGAGGGTGAATACCAAGAAACGCGCGCTACAAGAATTGAGCGATCACGCGGGATCCATTTCGGGTCTTCTGTCGCGGGAAATCTTCGATGCTTTGCTCCAGCGCGAGCGTCTTGGCTCCACTGGGATAGGGGCAGGCATTGCGATTCCGCACTGCAGGCTTGCCAAGGCACAGGCGATCTTTGGAATTTTTGCGAGGCTTGTCCGGCCAATCGATTTTCATGCTCTCGACAATGTACCGGTCGACCTCATTTGTCTTTTGATTGCTCCGGAATCCGCCGGCGCCGACCATTTGAAGGCTCTGGCACGCATGGCACGTATGTTGCGCGACCCTAAAGTGAACGCGAAGCTTCGTGCCGCGCGCGATGTCACCGGGCTTTATGCCTTGCTGACCGGCGAACCCGCTTCGCATGCGGCTTAGGCGCCCTTTTACGAAAATTTGCCGAGCCTATTTCTTGACTTCGCACAGCGAAATAGCGAGTTTCCGCACTCCTGAAGCGCCTGGCGGAGGGAGCAGCGGCGCAAGCCGTTGACCGCCTCTCTTTTTTTGCTTGGTATCAGCAGATCTTTTGGAACCGTGCCGAGGACGCTTCGCGCCTTGGCGCTTACATTCGGGCAGCGATGCGAACCTATCTCGATTTTGAAAAACCAGTGGCCGAGCTCGAAGCCAAGGTTTTAGAGCTGCGCGAGCTTGCGAAGAAAGGAGATGCCGTTGCCATTGGCGACGAACTAAGCCGGCTCGAAGCGAAGGCGGAGAAAGCGTTAGCTGATCTATATGCTGGTCTTACGCCCTGGCAGAAAACGCAAGTGGCGCGGCATCCGCAGCGGCCCCATTTCAACGATTATGCCAAAGCTCTCCTGCAGGACTTCACGCCCTTAGCCGGCGACAGGCACTTTGGCGAGGACGCTGCGATCGTCGGCGGATTTGGCTGGTTCCGCGGCCGCGCGGTCTGCTTCCTCGGACAGGAAAAAGGCTCAGACACCGAGGCGCGAATTAAGCATAATTTTGGCATGGCCCGGCCGGAAGGTTTTCGCAAGGCCGCACGGATCATGCAGCTTGCCGACCGGTTTGGCCTGCCGATCGTTTCCCTTGTCGATACTGCGGGCGCGTTTCCGGGGGTCGATGCGGAAGAGCGCGGCCAGGCCGAAGCAATCGCGCGGGCGACCGACACATCTCTCTCACTTGCCGTTCCAAGTCTCGCCGTCATACTTGGCGAAGGCGGTTCAGGCGGCGCCATTGCGATTGCGAGCTGCAACCGGGTCTTTATGTTGGAACATGCGATCTATACTGTCGCGTCGCCGGAAGCATCGGCTTCGATCCTTTGGCGTGATGCGTCCCGCGCAGAGGATGCGGCCACGAGTATGAAAATAACTGCCCAAGATCTTCTCAAATTCGGGGTCATCGACGCAATCATAACCGAGCCCATAGGCGGCGCTCATCGCGATCCCAAGGCGGCAATCACGGCGGCGGGCGAGACGATCGTATCGGCATTGGCCGAATTCAACGGCATGTCGCCAACCGATATCCGGGCGTCGCGTACAGCTAAGTTCCTGAATATTGGCCGCAAGCTCTCGTGAACCTGCGGCTCGCTCATCGGCCGGAAACCCCGCGCTTTTCGGGCGGCACCCGGAAAATCGTTTCCTTCCTTGTGTTCGCCCGTATTGCAACTTCATTTGGCCACGAATGGACTTTTAGAATAGTCGGAGACAATTCAAGATTCTGGTAACTTTTGCATAAGGATACGCGGTGTAAGGTGGTGCGCTCTTCCGCCACCGCCAACAGTTTCGTCGGGCGAACGATCAATGCTCTGCAAACCATTCGCAAACCGGTTCCTGGCCTTCGCCTTGTTCGTACCCCTTTGCGGGTTTTTGGCCGGCTGCGAGGACTCGAGCCTTTCGCCCCCGGCCCGCTCCTTAACGCCCATTCCGTCCAAAACGGTTTCCGCCATGGAGGAGATTGGGTCTTCCAAAAGCGCGCCAATCCTCATCCGCTCCTATAAGAAAGAGGCCGAGTTCGAAATCTGGAAAATGAAGGCGGATGGGCGCTATGCCTTTCTGAAGTCCTTCCCTTTGTGCCGCTGGTCGGGACAGCTCGGGCCCAAGGTGCGGGAGGGCGACCGCCAGGTGCCGGAAGGCTTTTATTCGATCACGCCGAACCGGATGAACCCGGAATCCCACTATTATCTTTCTTTCGACATAGGCTATCCTAACGCCTACGATCACGCCCATGGCCGCACGGGCGGCTCGATCATGGTTCATGGGGTCTGTTCGTCCGCAGGCTGCTTCTCGATGACCGACGCACAGATTGCCGAGATCTATGCGATTGCGCGGGAAGCTTTCGCCGGCGGTCAACATGCCATTCAGATGCAGTCCTACCCTTTCCACATGACCGCGGAAAATCTTGCCAAATACAGGCTCGATCCAAATATCTCGTTTTGGAAGCAGCTCAAGGAAGGCGCCGACAATTTTGAAGTAACCAAGCAGGATATCGCGGTCGGGGTATGCGATAAACACTATGTTTTCAACGCGACTCCTGTAAACGGCTCGCAATTAAGTGCCACGGGGCCCTGCCCAGCCCTCAAGCGGGACGAAGACGTGCAAAAAGAAGTCGCGGCCCGCCGCTTGCGAGACGAAGCAAAAATCGCTGAACTCGCCGCCCACGGCGTGCGCCCCATAAAGACGGTTTACTCGGACGGCGGCCAGCATCCGGACTTTGCGTCCTGGGCGAGCTTTGCAAGCCGCCCTGAGGCTCTGGCGCAAGCCCCGGTCGATGTAGCCTTGGACGGGGCCAAGCCAAAGAAGGGCAAAGCCGCGGCTGCGGCCAAGAAGGGCGCGGCCAAGCAAAATTTGGCAAAGGGAGCTCCGGACGGTCAAAGCCAGCCGGCAGAATCTGTGGAAATTGCCGCCAGTGCCGAGCCTGCCAAATCCGATACCGGCTCCTTCTTTAGCCGATTGTTGCGGGCAATACCGGGGACGGGAGAGGCAGAAACGGCCAAAGACACGCGGGCCTCGGCCACCCCGGAACCGGAATCCGCTCCAGCGCCCTTGCCGCGGAAGCGCAAGGAACCCACGGCCTCCAATGCCAAGCCCGCTGACGCCAAGGCAAAACCGCAGCATTCCGTTGCAGCCCCGTCGCCGGTTGCGCCCCAAGCTGCCTTGCCGCCTGCCAAAAATCCTTCCAAGACCGTCGCCATGCTGCGGTCTAGTCTCTCACCAACCACCCAGGCTCAGCAATAATTTTTCTTGGCCCACGCGTACGGGCTTGGCTCCGTCTCGTGGCGCCCCAAATTTATGGGCCTGCGCCATGAGCAAAGCGTTTACCAAGGAACCGGAAGCCGACGAGGATTTCGCCGAGGAGATCCCTGCGCTGCCGCTTGGAACAAAGAATTATATCACTCCCGAAGGTCTAGAACGGCTCAAGGACGAATTCGCAAAGCTGCAAAAATTCGAACGCCCCAAGATCGTCGAAACCGTGTCATGGGCCGCGGGCAATGGCGACCGGTCGGAAAACGCCGATTACATTTACGGCAAGCGCCGCCTGCATGAGATCGACCGGAGGCTGCGCTTCTTGCGCAAAAGAATGGAAATCGCCGAAGTCGTCGATCCCGCTCGGCAGAGGCACCGCGATCGTGTTTATTTTGGCGCGACGGTCGTTTATCGCAACAGCTGCAACGAGGAAAAGACAGTCCGGATCGTAGGCATCGATGAAGCCCGTTCAGAGCATCACGAAGTGAGCTTTTTATCGCCGATCGCAAAGGCGCTTTTGAAAGCCGAGACCGGCGATGTCGTCGAGATCAGGACGCCAAAAGGCGTTGAGCCAA
>CAYWHF010000010.1:0-2787 GCA_964457695.1 uncultured Methylocapsa sp. | reverse complement strand
CGTTCTGAAGGGGCGTTTTGAAAGCCGGGACCGGGCTTGTTGGTGAGTTTAAGGACCCAAAAAGGCTTTGAGCCAATCGAATTTTTAAAAATCCACTATTGAGAATTTCTTTGCGGATCCTGCGTCTTGAATGACGAGGCCTGCCTGGCTCGCACGGTTTCCGGGCATCGGCCGGTGAACGTCCATTGCGCCTTGCCATCATCATTTCGATTGGCTCTCCGTCACGGCCTTCGTATCACCGGCAACCGGCGAAAGGCCGCGACCGCCTCCTCAAGACGCGCCGTCCTGCTCTCCCGAAAAGATGCGAGCGCTGCTTTGGCACAAATAGGTTTGCGGCAAAAGGCGATCGCGCTGTCAAATGCAATAAGTGCGACTGTCTTCATTCTTGGTGGCAAGCGCGCGCATCTCGGCAAGTGTGCGGTTATCGAGCACCATTGCGATTGCATCGCGAGCCTCGAGCATGACAAGCCGGACGCCGCAATGGTCTTCGTCGGCGCAATCCTCGCAGCGTCTATAAGAGTTTTTGCTCGCGCAGCTAATCGGCGCGAGCGGCCCGTCGAGCACGCGAATGACGTGACCAATCTTAATTTCCTCTGCTGGCCGCGCCAGAGTGTAGCCTCCGCCTTTTCCCTTTTTTGAAAACACAAGCCCCGCGTTGCGCAGCTCGCCGAGAATTGTATCTAAGAATTTTTTTGGTATTCCATTCGCGGTGGCGATGTCGTTCACCAGCGTCGCCTCGCCTACCGGGCGTCCGGCAAGGTGAACCATCGCCTTGAGCCCATATTTTCCTTTTTTTGTGAGCATCCTGCCAACCTCGCTTGGCTGCCCTCAACGCGCCCCAATCGACAAAATTTGAATCTGCCGGACCTGCCACGACAATATTGTGGCAGTTTGGAAATATCTACAAGTTTTATAGGCTTTGAGGGCCGATTTTGCCAAGAGGAACGGCTTTTCACGCCCATTGGCCAAAATGGCGGCCCTGCCCGCGAAATGGCATTCAAGTCCAGGTCGTGCCGATCTTACCGTTAATGAGCACTCCGGCACCCGGAGGGGCGATTGGGATACCCGCGCCGCGCGATTCGAATTGCACCAAAAAATCCGGCGATCGTACTTTGCGTAAACGGGGCAGCCGTCTCTGGCGTTGTAAGGTTTCGGGCGGGAACCGGACCAAAAGTTTTCACGTGAAACATTTTTGGAATCATTCTAAATAAGGAGCGATGTGCATCGCCTGCTCGCGGATTTCGGCCCCCAATACAGATTCCGCCGGCGACATCCGTGCCTAATCGCGCCCCTCCCCCGCCTCCCAAAGCGCTTCCAGCCCCACGCGATAGGTTGGAAAAGCTAGTCTGAGACCAAATTCGTCTTTCAGCTTGCGGTTCGATACCCGCTTGTTCTCGGCATAAAAGCTCCGCGCCAAGGGCGTCAAATCGGCGGCCTCTAGCTCTTGTTCCGGCGGCGGCTCTATTCCCATCAGCATCGCGGCATACATAATCACATCTTGAGGAGGCGCGGGCGCATCGTCGCTGACATTAAAAATGCCGCCTTGGCCCTTATGGGCAATGGTTGCGTCAATTGCGCGGCCGATGTCTTCGACATGAATGCGATTGGAGACATGGCCGCGTTTCACGACGCGCCGCGCGGCGCCCGCCTTGAGGCTGCAGAGCGCATTGCGGCCAGGCCCATATATTCCGGCAAGACGCAAGATATAAACCTTCTTGTCTTTTTCGGAGCCGATCGCGGCCCAGGATTTTTCGGCTTGGAGCCGCGCAAGGGATCGTTCCGAGGATGGTGTTGGGGTCATTGTTTCGTCGACCCAATCGCCGCGCCTGTCGCCATAGACGCCGACCGTCGACAGATAGACGATCGTCTGCTGACGGGGCAGGGTGGCGATGCGGTGGCCAAACCGCGCCAGCACGGGATCGGCCGACAAGCTCGGTGGAATCGAGACGAGAATGATGTCGGCCGCCGCAATTCTCTCCATTATGGCTGAATCTTCCTGTCCGGCGCCGAACACAAAAGTTTCGATGTTGTAGCTTGCGATTTGTTCGGCTTTGGAAGCCTCGCGCACGGTACCGGCGATAGCATCGAAGGAAGCGCCGGAGCGGGCAATAAAAAAGCGCGCGCAATAGCCGAGGCCGAAGGCGAAGAGTTTCATGACCAGCGGCCTTGTTTCATGGGAAGCGCGCCTGCGCTTGCGGCTGCTCTGGCAATTGCCTCGCCGGTCGCCGCCGCCCATTCGGCTTCGACCTCTTTATCCGTCTCGCTGGAGCGCCAGCGCCGCTCAATTTCGGCCAATTGAACCTTTGAAACAAGCTGGCTCAGCGCCCAGACCGCCATCGCCCGCACGAGCGGCGACGGACTATTCAGCTTTTCCTCGGCAAGGGCGGCGAGCGAAGGATCACCGCTATTGCCCGCCGCAATCAGAAGATTACGCATGAAACGCTCAAAGCCTATCCGTTTGACCGCGGTTGCCGAAAAAAGGACTCGGAATCCGGCATCGTCAAGGCGCATCAAATCGGCGATTTGCGGCGCGATGAGGTCGCCGCGCGCCTGCAATTTGGTCTCGCGCGCCACGGCCGCAAATTTATTCCAGGGGCAGACCGCAAGACAATCGTCGCAGCCAAAAATACGGTTACCCATCAGCGGCCGGAACTCGCGCCCGATATGGCCTTTGTGCTCGATCGTAAGATAGGAGATACAGCGGCGCGCATCGAGGACGTAGGGGCGCGGGAAAGCTTTTGTCGGGCAAATATCGAGACATGCCTGGCAGCTTCCGCAATGGTCATC
>CAYWHF010000009.1:12695-17341 GCA_964457695.1 uncultured Methylocapsa sp. | reverse complement strand
CCTTCGAGTGTTTGGCCGCAGGCACCGTTGAAGCTGCCCTTGAAGCCGAACTCGCCGCTTCCGTCGCCGGGGCAAGCGAGGTCGCCCGTCACCTTTCGCGGGCGAAAGCTTCAAACATCAGCGCCATAATGTCAGGCCGCCTGGTCATAGGCGCAGATCAGGTGCTTTGCCTCGAAGGACAATTATTTGGCAAGGCGGCTGATCGCGCCGAGGCAATGAGCCAGCTGCAAAAATTGTCCGGACGGATGCATGAGCTTCACTCAGCTTGTTGCGCCGTGCGCGACGGCAGGTTTCTCTTCGAAACCGTCTCTATTGCGCGGTTAAGCTGCAGGGCGCTGTCGGACGACTTCATCAAGACCTATCTTTCACAAGCGGGTGGCCACGATAGCGCCGGCACCTACCGGATCGAGGGCCTCGGCGTCCATCTGTTCGATACCATCGAGGGGGATCATTGGACGGTCTTGGGCCTCCCGCTCTTGCCGCTCTTAAAATTTCTGCGTGAGGAAGGATTTTTGCTGGCGTGACGCCTTCAGTTCAAGTCAAACCGAAGGCTTGTGTGATCGGCTGGCCGGTTTGTCATTCGCGATCCCCTTTAATCCATAGATATTGGCTTGATCAGCTGCAGATTGAAGGATCCTACGAACGCATCGAAGTTACGGCGGAAGGTTTTCCGGGCTTCATGGGAAATTTCGCGCGGCTTGGCTATGCGGGTGGGAATGTGACCTTGCCGCATAAAGAACCTGCCTTCGAATATTGCGTGCGAACAACTGAAACGGCAGCTTGCCTTAAGGCTGTGAATACGTTGTGGGTGGAGGCTGGAAAACTTTATGGAGACAACACCGATGTCGCCGGTTTTCTAGCGGCTCTCGATCAGGAGGCGCCCGGCTGGGACTTTCATTCGGGGCACGCCGTGGTTGTTGGCGCGGGCGGTGCGGCGAGGGCGATCGTCTACGCGCTCAAACTACGCAGCATACGGCGCATTTTGCTCGTCAATCGCACAAAAGCCCGTGCGGCGGCAATCGCAGCAATTATCGGCCCCCCAGTGGAAGTTGTGGATTATTCTGGGTTGCAGCAGTCGCTGACCAAGGCTTCGCTTTTGGTTAATACCACATCGCTTGGCATGGCAGGCCAGCCACCTCTCACAATTGACCTTAAGGCTCTTCCGACAGAAGCTACGGTCAGCGATCTCGTTTATGTTCCGCTGGAAACGTCACTGATCAAAGCCGCAAAGACGCGTGGCCTCCGCGCAGTGTCCGGCATTTCCATGCTGCTGTACCAGGCAGTTCCGGGGTTTGAGCGCTGGTTTGGTGTAAGACCCAGTGTGACGGCGGAATTACGGTCCGTGATCGAGGCGGATATTTCGGCGGCGCTCTGATGTTTGTTCTCGGCCTCACCGGCTCGATCGGCATGGGAAAATCAACGACGGCTGCGATGTTTCGCGCCGAGGGCATAGCGGTTCATGACGCCGACGCCGCCGTTCACGAGCTTTACAAGGGGAACGCTGTTGGCGCTGTCGAGGCGGCCTTTCCAGGAACGACGCGAGGGGGCGTGGTTGATCGTGCGCTTCTCGCTCATGCTGTCCTCGAGGATGCGGCGGCATTGGCGCGGCTTGAAGCGATCATTCATCCGCTCGTTGCCGCGAGCCGGGATGTTTTTCTTGTTGAGGCGGCGAAAAATGGCGCGGGCCTTGTTGTGCTTGATATCCCGTTGCTATTCGAAACCGGGAATGACCGCCTGGTCGATGCGGTCGTTCTCGTCACTGCGCCGGAATCTGTGCAAAAGGCCCGGGTTTGCGCGCGGCCAGGCATGACAGAAGAGCGGCTAGCCGCAATATTGGCGAGACAAATCCCCGATACGGAAAAGCGCGCGCGCGCACACTTCATAATCGATACAAGCCGCGGATTTGCCGCGGCGGAACGGCAAGTGCGCGAGATTGTGCGGACATTGGCTGGCGCGAGAAATAAGGTCTGAGACCGCAAATGCGCGAGATTGTCGTCGATACGGAAACGACGGGGCTCGATCCCGCGAATGGGCACAGAATCGTAGAGATCGGCTGCGTTGAACTTTTGAATGCGATTCCAACGGGCGAGACTTTCCATAGCTGTATCGATCCGGAGCGGGACATACCCGAAGCGGCATTCCGGGTGCATGGCCTTTCGGCCGAGTTTCTTGCACGTAAGCCGGTTTTCGCCGAGATCGCTCGCGATTTCCTGATATTCATCGATGGCGCAAGGATCATTGCGCATAACGCCGAATTCGACATGCGGTTTCTGAACGCGGAACTTGGCCGCCTCGGTATCGAACCAATTGCCCAGGATCGAGTCATCGATTCGCTTTCGCTGGCGCGGCGCAAATTTCCTGGCGCCGCAAATAGTCTCGACGCGCTTTGCGTGCGCTTCGGTATCGACACATCGCGGCGTACCAAACATGGCGCCTTGCTTGATGCCGAAATGCTTGCCGAAGTTTATGCCGAGTTAACTGGAGGGCGGCAGGCGGTGCTAACTTTTGGACTTGGCGAGGCTTCAAACATTGCGAACGGGCGCCTGATTGCTGAAAGACCTCGTCCGCTCTCGCCTCGGCTTAACGAGCGCGAATTTTTCCAGCATCGCAGTTTTGTGGCCGGACTGGATGGAGTGCCCATTTGGGAGCGTTATTTCAATCCATCCGTTGAGAACGTGGAACGCCGCAAGGAGCCTTTAAAGGAAGGGTTGGCGGACTATTGAGGGGACCTAGGCGCGTCTCGGCAGCCAAGCTGCCATCACTTCGCCAGACAATGTGGGCCGCATCCGACGCGCGTGAATTCCAATTGCTTACTGATCTACTCTAAGTGAGCAAACCGGAATCTCGTCCCCCGGCACGAAAACCATTTCAAAGGCCAGAAACCTTTGACTTGTTGGGACCAGCTTTAGGTTTGGCCGCCTCCTGTCCCCGAGACGGCGGGGCAGGTTCGTTTGCCGCGCTATCCGGTGTCCCGGGCACAAAGGCGGCAGCGGCCGCGTTGGCTGCGGAGAGCTCGGAACTGGTGAGACGAGCCGCGAGCTCATCGCGTTTGTGGGCTGCATCCGCGTCTCCCGTCGCGGCGACGATTGCAAACCATGTGTAGGAGCGGATGAGGTCTTTTGTCACCCCGAGCCCGCGCGCGAGCAATACCGCGAAATTATATTGGCTGTCCTTAATCCCATATCCGGCGGCTTTGCTGAACCATAGTGCGGCGCTCGTATAATTGGGTTTGCCATCGCTTCCTTCGGCGGCGAGCACGCCAAGGTTGTGCATGGCGCGTATGTTGCCTTTCTCCGCGGCCCGCTGATATAAATCCTTGGCGCGCTCAAGGTCCTTGGTGACGCCGTGGCCTTTTTCAAAGAGGGACGCAAGCCGGTATTCCGCCACCGCGTGACCTTGTTGCGCTGCCCTCTCATACCATTGTGCTGCCAGGGCAAGATTGTCTTTGGCGGAGAAATCTTCGGCATAATGGGCTGCGAGATCAAATTGAGCCGCCGGGTCGCCCGCTTGAGCGCGGGCAAGGAGGTCATTGTCTGACCCGCCGGGCGGACGATCTGTGCCAACCAAGGCAATCGCCGTGCCGCTGCCAGAAAGAGGCGGGTGAGACTGCACCTTCGAAGCCGGCGAAACAACCGTTGGTGCCGGACCTAGACCACGCCCGCGTGCGGGTGCTTGTTTCAGGGGTTGCATCTCCGCGCCGACGATAGCGTCACTGCCGGAGATTGGGCGCGCTGCGGGATGTGTTCTCCCCCCTGCGCCGTCCTGAGACAGGAATCCTTCCGGTGGCGCCAAAGGATCGGGCAAATTGGATGCTGCATGCGCGTCGCTTGGGGCGATTTTGGGCGGGCCCATTTTTCCGCTCGGGGTAGCAGATGACGCCGCTACAGGGGATAGCGGAGGCAAAGGCGAAATCGAGGCGGTCCCAGAATCGGCAGCAGATCCCATCTCGGCGCTCGCTTGGCTCTTGCTAACGGCCGCATTGTGGACCGGTCTCAGAAATGCGGGCAGAAAATCACGTGCTTTGTCGAGGATTGGTAGCCTGCCAAGTGCAACGGCCACAATAAGGGCGAGCAAGATGGCTGTGCCAATGGCGATTGGACGCCGGTAGATAGAGAGAACTCGTTTGCCAGTGTGAAAGAAAGAGGCGAGTTTTTTTCTTCCGTAAGGTTCTCCCTCCTTTGCGGCCGGCGCGCTCCCTTGCACTTCCAGCTGAGCAGTACGCGCCGCACGCCGGGCGGCCGCGATGAAATCTGTGCGGCTCCGGTTGCGGTCGTGCTCATGAAACATCGTCGGCAGCGGTGGGATCTGCTCCGGCCCCGGCGACTCGCGATTTTCTTCGGGGCCAGGAAAGCCGTGGCCGATCTCATTTTGAAACCCCGACTTGTCGATGCCGCCGATAACATGCGGGCCGCCGCTCTGCGCGGCGGCGTCAGCATTGCTTCTCTGGGTTCCCGTCCCGTTCAGCTGGGGACTGGTGTCGCGTTGTTGTGCAAGGCGGGCAAGGAGCGGCAGAAAGGGATCGTTGGCGTCGATCCCGGTGCTGGGACCGTCGGCGCGCTCTCGTGTCCCGGCGGCAAGACGTGCCGAGAGACCGGCCACTCGCTCCAATGACGCTTGGATTGACGTCCAGGCGACCGTCGCGCGGG
>CAYWHF010000009.1:0-12595 GCA_964457695.1 uncultured Methylocapsa sp. | reverse complement strand
TCGCCATGTCCTCCTGGAGTGCGCGTAAACTTGCAATCGCATCCAGAATCGCTTGTTCTGTCGCGCCTGAACGCGAAAGACTCTTTAGGGCCTGTTCGTTCGCCGCGGAGAGTCCGGTTACCGACCGGCGGATTTCTTCGAGCTGAGTGGAGAGCTCGCTCGACGCTTGGACCGGCGTCGGGGGGAGCGTCGCGCGGGTCGCCATGTCCTCCTGGAGTGCGCGTAAACTTGCAATCGCATCCAGAATCGCTTGCTCTGTTGCGCCTGAACGCGAGAGACTCCGTAGGGTTTGTTCGTTCGCAGTGGCAACGCCCGTAACCGACTGGCGGACTTCGTCGAGGTAAACCGAAAGTTCGCTGACGGATTTTTCAATCGCCGTGACAGAGGCAAAATTGCTCGCGGCCAGATCAAGACGCTGAGTAAGGGCTTCGGACGCCTGCTCCAGCGCAGCGCGCGCTTGCTGGATCAGATCCTCACCGCGCGGCAACCCAACCTTTTCCATTGCGCTTAAAACCACTGCGCTCAAGGCACCCATTTCGGCCGTTGCCTTGGCAAATCCCGATTCAAGCTGTTCCGAAAGACGGCTGTGTGCTGCCTCGATTTGTTGCAGCAGCGTGTCCTGGCTTGCGCGATCGACGCCAAGCGCGGGAAGGGTCGAAAAATGGGGGCTCTCGCCAAGGGGTCCTGCTGATTCGACCATCGTCAATGAGCGGCAGGGTTCCAGCGCGGATCCCTCTGCGCCACCGGTCGGCACGTTGCTGATCTCCTGGCCAATAAGGTCGTCGCAACCAGACCTGCGAGCGTCTGCCCGCTCACGGAGCGTCGATTCCAAAACGTTTAATTTACGGATGAGGTCCGCACGCGCGGACTGGCCAATTTCACTCTTGGCCGAATCAGGCGTTAGCATCTTGGCGACGGAGCCGAGGAGTATCGCGGCCTCTTTCCAGCTGTCGCCGTCGGCAGGGTTCGGTTGGATGCTGCCGCTGCTAGCCGAACCCGGCAAATAGGAATCAGCCGCGTTGGCAGAGCCGGGAGATTCCTCCGGGGAAATCGCGGGCACCTTCTTCCTTTCATGATCGTTGACAAACGAAGATGCGCGATGTTTGCGCGGATTCCTTGCCTGAAGCGGACCAGCAGAACGCGCGCGCCCTAAGCCTCCGGTTCCGCTGCTCATTCCGGCGTGAATCTCCTCGTCCGTTTCGAACAGTCAATATCGTTCGGGGAAATCCAGCCGATTATGCGCCAATGTGCCGGCCCTCGGCAAATTTTGCCGGCATCTTGCGGGGCTCGGACGCCAATTTACCGGTGATGATGAAGGCGCGTGCAATCGCGAGAGAACATCGAGCGTAAGTTGAGACCAGGTTTTTGCCCGGATGGCCGGCATGAGCCGCGGGCGAACCCGGCCCTTCCAATGGCCTTCGCGCAAGGCACTACGTGTAGGTGTATTAGTTTACAGTCTTAAGTTGTATCGCGAAGATTCGTGGTCTGATCTGGATCGATACGGAATTCCAAAAGGCCGAAATTACCGATGGGAACAAAACCTCATTACGAAATCGAGCGCAAGCCGCACCCTGCTGCGGCGCACGCGCATCGAGCGGGCGCTGGGGAAATCCCTGCACTACCAGAAGTAGAGCCGCCGGCGAGACTTTATACAATACGCGAAATGGCGCGGGAGTTTCAAGTAACTGTCCGGGCGCTAAGGTTCTATGAGGACCGGGGCATGCTGCGCCCGAGACGGGACGGCTGTGTCCGCCGGTATAATGATCAGGACCGGCTCAACCTGAAGATGATTCTCAAAGGCAAGCAGCTGGGTTTCACCCTCACCGAGATCCACGACATATTGACTGGCCGCGGTGAGGAATTTGGGAAGTATGGGAAGACCGAACTTGAGATGGAGCTAACGGCCGGACAGATCGAAGCGCAGATCTGCCATCTCGAACAGCAGCGCGGCCAAATCGAAGGGGCGATCGCCACTCTTCGCAAGGCACAGCAGCGGTTGCTTTCCAACGCTCAGGCTAAGGCAATTTGATTGATCGGATTCGCTGGAGCGTTTGGCGCCAAGAGCGCAAACCGCTTGTGCGTCAGAACAAGCCGCAAACTCAAGGCAAACTCAAGAAATGAGAACAAGTGAACGATTTGAGGACGTCATCTTGATCGCTGGCATTTTTTGATTATTTGGCATCGAGCGGGTCGGACGATAGCCGCCCGGCGCGCCAGCGCGGGGCATTCCCCTTGCGTCATCCTTAAGGCCGCCATAGTTGGTCGTGCGGAGCAGGGCAATCGGGTGAACGTTCCCTCAACCCGAAAGCCTGTGAGTTTTTTGATTTTCGTGTTACTCCACCTGAGTTAAATCAAGCCCTGCTGCGAAGCGGTCGTCTCGAAGCATGAGGGCGAGGAATGAGAACGTTCAACTCGATGGCGCCACGCGCGGGGCGCAATTGCTGGACACCTCGCCGCCGACTATATTAAACTGCGGCTCAAAGCGCCGGTTGCTAGGCACGGGGAGGTTATTCATGCCAAGTTACAAGGCCCCTGTCGCGGAAACTCTTTTCCTTCTCAAAAATGTTTTTCCAATTGAGCGTTTCAACAATCTGCCTGGCTTTGCCGATGCAACGCAAGATGTCGTAGAAGCAATCGTCTCGGAAGCGGCAAAACTATGCGAGGAAACGCTGCAGCCTCTCAATCAGAAAGGCGACCGCGCGGGCTGCGTGCGAAGTCCTAATGGCTCCGTTTCAACGCCTCCCGGGTTCAAGGAGGCTTATCGCGCTTTTGCCGAGGGCGGATGGATCGGCCTTGCCGTCGATCCTCTTTATGGCGGCCAAGGCTTGCCTTATGCGCTATTCGCGGCGGTGGGCGAATTCGCAAGTTCCGCCAACATGGCCTTCGCGATGTACGCCGGTTTGAGCCAAGGCGCCCTGAACGCTTTGCTAGTGCATGGCACCGAGGAACAAAAGAAGCTTTACGTGCCAAAACTCGTCAGCGGTGCCTGGTCGGGGACAATGAATTTGACCGAATCGCATTGCGGCACCGATCTCGGTCTCCTCAAAACCAAGGCTGTTCCTAACGGCGATGGTTCCTATGCAATTTCCGGCGAGAAAATATTTATTTCCGCGGGCGAGCACGATCTTGCCGAAAACATTATTCACCTCGTTCTTGCCCGGATCGAGGGAGCGCCAGCCGGCGTCAAGGGCATTTCGCTGTTCGTGGTGCCAAAGATCCTTGTCGAGCCCGATGGGACGCTAGGCGTGGGCAATAAAGTGAGCTGCGGGTCGATCGAGCACAAGATGGGCATTCACGCCAATTCGACTTGCGTGATGAATTATGATGGCGCCCGGGGCACACTCGTCGGCGAGCCAAACAAGGGCTTGAACGCCATGTTCGTGATGATGAACGAGGCCAGGCTCTTCGTCGCGATTCAGGGCCTCGCCATTTCGGAAGCTGCCTATCAAAATGCCGCCGCCTATGCCAAGGAGCGGCTGCAAGGCCGCGCGCTCTCGGGGCCCAAATATCCCGAAAAGCCGGCCGATCCGATCATCGTCCACCCCGACGTGCGCCGCAACCTTTTGGAGATCCGCTCTTTTAACGAGGCCGCGCGGGCGCTTGTACTTTGGACCGCTCTCAAAAGCGACATCGCACATCGTTCGCAAGATAAAGCCGAAGCGCAGGCCGCAGCAGACAGTCTGGGGTTGATCACGCCAGTGCTCAAAGGCGTGCTGACCGACAGAGGCTTCGATAACACGGTCAAGGCCCAGCAGGTTCTCGGCGGCCATGGCTATATCGAGGAATGGGGCATGGAGCAGTTCGTCCGCGATGCCCGTATCGCGATGCTTTACGAAGGGGCCAACGGCATTCAGGCGCTCGACCTCGTCGGGCGCAAGCTGCCGAAGGACGGCGGCCGCGCTCTGACCACCTTCGTTGGCGAAGTCAAGTCCTTCGTCAAGGACAATGAATCCGATGCGTCCCTTGCGCCCTATCTAAAAGGCCTCGCTCAGGGGCTCGCGCATCTCGAGCAGGCAACATTCTGGTTTATGCAGAATGCGATCGGCAAACCCGACAATGCGGGCGCGGGCTCTTATGATTATATGCACCTATTGGGGCTCGTCGTCCTCGGCTATATGTGGGCGCATATCGCCAAGGCCGCGATTGTGGAGAAGGCCAATGGCGATACCGGCGCGATGGAAGGCAAATTGCTGCGGGCCAATTTTTTCATGGAACACATTTTACCTGAGACAAGCCTGCGCCTAGCTCGCATAACCGCGGGTGCCGGAACCATGATGGCGCTTGAGGCGGAACAGTTTTGACCAAAAAAACCGGCATTTGTCCCTTGGAAAGGGTAGGTGGGGCGCCAGGCCGAAGCAGTCAACGGTTTGCCAACCGCCGTTTTGGAAAGAGAGCATGAGCACGGCAATAAGCGCGGCAGCGGCAACATGGATTGACACGATTGCGCCAGCTATCCGTTCGCGTACCATCGCTCAAACCCATTCGGACAGAAAAGGCCCAAAACGAACAACTTTATTGCCGCCGCCGAAGTCTCTGTTGAATACTTCGCCCCCTGCACGCTGACTCGAACCAAGACCGGGAGGAAAAGGTGCCCGAAGCTTTCATTTTTGATGCCGTTCGCACGCCGCGCGGCCGCGGCAAGCCCGATGGCGCGCTGCACGAGGTCTCGACCCTTGGCCTTGCCACGACCGTGCTGCGGGCCATCAAGGACCGCGCCGGCCTCGATCCCGAACTTGTCGACGATGTAGTGCTTGGCTGCGTCGATCCTGTTGGCGAAGCGGGCGGCGACATTGCCCGCGTGGCGGCGCTTGCCGCCGATTACGGCGATCAGGTGCCGGGCGTGCAGATCAACCGATTCTGTGCCTCTGGTCTCGACGCGGTCAATTTTGCCGCCGCGCAAATCATGGCGGGACAGCATGAGCTGACCATCGGCGGGGGCGTCGAATCGATGAGCCGTGTCGGCATCGGCGCTTCGGGCGGGGCCTGGCCGGTTGATCCTGCGATCGCAATAAAAGCCTATTTCATGCCGCAAGGGATTTCTGCCGATCTCATCGCGACCAAATACGGTTTTTCCCGCGACGATGTTGACCAGTATGCGGTCTCCTCCCAGCAGCGCGCGGCAAAGGCATGGGGCGAAGGGCGTTTTAAGAAATCTATCGTGCCGGTGCGCGACGTCAATGGCATCACGCTGCTCGATCGCGACGAGCATATGCGGCCTTCAACCGACATGCAGGGCTTAGCTGCCCTAAAGCCATCGTTCGTGATCATGGGCGAGCAGGGCGGCTTTGATGCGGTCGCAGTCGATGCCCATCCGGAAATCGAGAGAGTCGTACATGTTCACCATGCCGGCAATTCATCGGGCATTGTCGATGGCGCGGCGGCTGTTCTCATCGGCTCGGCCGAGGCGGGCAAGGCAACAGGCTTAAAGCCGCGGGCGAAAATTCGCAGTTTTGCCAATATTGGCTCGGAGCCCGCGATGATGCTGACGGGTCCCATCGATGTCACGAAGAAAGTTCTGGCCCGGGCGAGAATGACGCTTTCCGATATCGACCTCATCGAGGTCAACGAGGCTTTCGCTTCCGTGGTGCTGCGCTACATGCAAGCCTTCGATCTCGATTTGTCCAAACTCAATGTCAATGGCGGCGCGATCGCGATGGGCCATCCGCTTGGTGCGACCGGCGCGATGCTGCTTGGCACCGCGCTCGACGAGCTTGAGCGGACAGGCAAGGCCACGGCGCTCGTTACGCTCTGCATTGGTGCTGGCATGGGGACGGCGACGATCATCGAGCGGGTGTGAGAGAAGGCGCGGGGAAACAGTGATGGACCTCAAAAACTTTCGCTTCGAGACGGATAATGACGGCGTCGCGCTTCTCACCTGGGATATGCCGGGGCGCTCGCTGAATGTGATTACGCCCGAAGTCATCGACGAAATCGACAAATGCGTGGATCATATGGTCACGGAGGCTTCGATAAAGGGCTGCGTCATCACCTCGGGCAAAGAGACGTTTTCGGGCGGCGCCGATCTTTCCATGCTGCAGAACGCCGCCGGAGATTATGAAAAGGCACGCGCTGAGAAAGGCGAAGAGGAAGCGGCAAAACGCTTTCTCGCAACCGCAGGCCGCCTGTCGCAGGTTTATCGCAAATTGGAGACGTGCGGAAAGCCGTTCGCGATTGCCATCAACGGCCTCTGTCTCGGCGGCGCATTCGAGCTTGCGCTTGCCTGTCATTACCGGGTCGTCGCCGATGACGGCAAGACAAAGGTCGGGCTGCCTGAAATCAAGGTTGGTCTGTTTCCGGGGGGCGGAGGCACGCAGCGCGTGGCCCGCCTGATGCCCACGGGCGATGCCCTGCAAATGCTGTTTAAGGGCGAGCAGATCGGGCCGAAGGCGGCGAAGACGATGAACCTCGTGCATGAGGTTGCGCCGCCGGCCGAAATCCTCGCCAAGGCCAAAGCCTGGATTGCCTCGGGCGGAAAAGCCGTGGCTCCCTGGGACGAACAGAATTTCCGGCTTCCCTCCGGCAAAGTGTTTTCGCCCCAAGGCATGATGATCTGGCCGCCGGCCAATGCCATTTACCGGCGCGAGACGCATGACAATTATCCCGCCGCGAAAGCGATCTTGCACAGCGTCTACGAGGGGCTGCAACTGCCTTTCGATTTGGCGCTGCGCGTCGAGGCGCGCTGGTTTGCGAAAATCTTGCGTTCGCCGGAAGCAGCCGCGATGATTCGCACGCTCTTTATTTCCATGGGCGAATTAAATAAGGGCGTGCGCCGCCCCGCCGCCATTCCCGCGTCCCCGATTCGCCGGGTTGGTATCCTTGGCGCCGGTTTCATGGGCGCGGGCATTGCCTATGTCACCGCAAACGCAGGCATGGAGGTCGTGCTGATCGACCAGGATCAGAGCCAAGCGGACAAAGGCAAGGAGATTTGCGACAAGCTCATCTCCGGGCAGGTGCTTAGAGGCCGCGCGAAGACTGCCGACAAAGAAGCGCTCCTGGCTAGAATAAGTCCGACGGCCGACTATAAGAATCTTGCGGGCTCGGATCTCATCATCGAAGCCGTATTTGAAGACCGGGCGGTCAAAGCGGATGTCACGCAGCGGGCGCAGGCCGTTCTTGTTCCTGGCACGATCTTCGCCTCAAATACCTCGACCCTGCCAATTACATCGCTTGCGCAATCTTATGGGGCAGCGGAACATTTTATCGGCATCCATTTCTTCTCTCCGGTCGAGAAAATGCTGCTGGTCGAAGTGATTCTCGGCGAGAAGACCGGCGACAAGGCTCTTGCGACGGCCTTGGATTATGTGCGCGCGATCAAAAAGACGCCGATCGTTGTGCGCGACTCGCGCGGCTTTTACGCCAATCGCTGCGTCCTCAATTATGTCCGCGAAGGCCATATCATGCTGCAAGAGGGCATTTTGCCCGCGATGATCGAAAATGTTGCCAGAATGGCGGGAATGCCGGTTGGGCCGCTCGCGCTCAACGACGAGGTGGGGCTTGATCTCTCGCTGAAAATACTCGAAGCGACGAAGCGCGATCTTGGGGACAATGCGGTCGACCCCGCGCAGGAGAAGTTGCTCAAAACCCTGGTCGTAGGCCACAGCCGCTTGGGGCGGAAGAATGGAAAGGGCTTTTACGATTATCCGGCACAAGGTCAAAAGAGCCTCTGGCCGGGGCTTGATAGTTTCCAGCCGGCAAAACTCGATCCGGACCGAATCAACGTCAAAGAGCTCAAACAGCGCCTTCTCGTGATTCAGGCGGTCGAGGCCGCGCGCGTAATGGAAGAGGGCGTCGTCACCGATCCGCGCGAGGCCGATGTCGGCTCGATCATCGGCTTTGGATTCGCGCCGTTTACCGGCGGAACGCTGAGCTATATTGATGGGATGGGCGCGGAAAACTTCGTCGTGCTCTGCGAACAGCTCGCGCAAAAACATGGCGAGCGTTTCGCTCCGCCGCAAATCCTCATCGATATGGCGAAAAACCGCGAAACTTTTTATGGGCGCTTTGGTGGACAGGCTAAGCGCGTGGCGTAACTCGCCGCGCGGTCACACGCGCCGGCGCTTGAAAAGCGCCTCAGTATCTTGCCGCAGGCGCCAGCCAATCGAACTTATAGTTCAATCCCAGCCGGACGATATGATACGCGGTGCGCGTGCCAAAGGAGACGGCGGTTCCATCTCCGGGAGAGAACACCACGCGGCGGGCATTGATGAATTCGTAGAAATATTCGGTCCTTACCGTGAAACGGGAATCGATGGCATATTCGATGCCGATACCGCCATTGCCCACATGCGGAAATACGCCGGACCGGACCGCAGTGCTCACCGCCGAATTGACGAATAACGGCGACGAGAAATTGTAGGAAGTTTCGATCACTCCAAACGTTAAACCAGCGGCCAGATAGGGCAACAAGCGGCCGAAGGCGTAGCCTATGCGCAACCGCGCGGAACCAAAGTCGTCAACTCTCGTGGCAAATGTGGCGGAATAAGGCAGTTTGGACTGAAAAGGGCTGTGAACCGTTGTCTGACCGCTGATGCCTGTTGCGCTGTTTTCGATTTCGATCCCTGCCACGAATTGGCTGAAAGGCAGCGTGTAATTCGCGCCAAGTTGCAAGCCGCCAACTGGGCCCAGGGCAGTAATGCCGGACGATCCTTGGGAAAATAGACCGGGCCTGGGCGGGGCGACGTAATATTTAAAGCCGAAGTGGTCCAAGCCGCCGCCGGCATTGATGCCAGCATAAAAGCCGTTCCAGTTAAATTCGGCGGGCGGGGGCGGCTGATATTCTGCGGGCCCGATTCCGGCCGGCAGATCCGCCGCAAGCGCCACATAGGAAGGCAACGCGAGGATTAAGATCACTAAGAAACTGGAAAAAATTATTCCGGACCGCGGCATCAAAAGGAACGCTTTGCCGGGAATCCCCAAAATTCTGCTTTTGCTCACCTGGATGCGCTCCATTGCCGAGGCCATGCCTGTAACTAAAGCCGCGGTTTGCTGCCTGCGCAAGTCCGGCGGGGCGAGGACGCTGAAATCAGACGGGGCGTTGCAATTTCGCCACGGGCCCCTGAATGGGAACAATGCTTGGAATAAGTTTTGTGTCTTGCGTAACGCAGCCCCCCTAGTCTCGTATTTTCGCAAGAGCGCACGCTCGAATGGCATTCCCTTTCCTGTGAGCTTAAGTGATTCACCGCTCGAAAGAGTTCGCGCCTCGAGCTACGACGGTCCTCTATGAATGAATCGCCATCGCTTGTCCGTGCCGTCCTTGGTGTGGAGCGCTCGGCTCTTAACCGTCCGTGGCGCAAAAGAATGGATCATGCGGGCGAGGCAAGGGCGCTCGCCATTGCGCAATTGCATGGCACCGGAGATCTCCTCGCGCGCGTGCTTGCGGGGCGGGGCGTCGCTGCAGAACGCGTGCGGGATTACCTCGAACCGTCGCTGCGCAAGCTTTTGCCCGATCCCCTTTGCTTGAAGGATATGGAGTCTGCGGCAGAGCGAATTGCCGGCGCCGTCACGCGCGGCGAGACTATCGCGGTTTTGGGCGATTACGACGTCGACGGCGCGTGCGCCACGGCGTTGCTTCATGACTTTTTGCGGGCCTGCGCCGCGCCCTGCCTGATCCATATTCCGGATCGTATTTTGGAAGGATATGGCCCGAACAGCGAGGCGGTGCGAAAATTCGCGGAAGCTGGCGCGAGGCTCTTGATCACGGCGGATTGCGGGACTGCGAGCCATGGGCCCCTCGGGGAGGCTGAAAAGATTGGCCTCGATCCAATTGTGCTCGATCATCATCAAGCACAGGAAACGTTGCCCAAAGCAATTGTCGTCAATCCGAATCGCCAGGACGACCTCTCTGGGCTTGGCTATCTTTGCGCCGCTGGCGTCGTTTTTTTGACCCTCATCGCGGTACAGCGAAAACTGCGCCAAAGCGGCTTTTTTTGCGCCGCGCGGCCGGAACCCGACACGCTCTGCGGGCTTGATCTCGTGGCGCTGGCGACCGTTGCCGACGTCGTGCCCTTGACCGGGTTGAACCGCGCCTTCGTCGCCAAAGGCCTTGCCTTGATTCAGGCGCGGGGCCGGCCAGGATTGCGGGCCCTTTGCGACGCCGCCGGGCTTTCGGGCACGCCCACGCCCTACGACCTGGGGTTCCTGATCGGCCCGCGCATCAATGCGGGCGGGCGTGTCGGCGACGCGACACTGGGCGCGCGGCTTTTGACCTTGAGCGGCCCGGTCGAAGCACAGCGCGTTGCGGAGGAGCTCGATCGGTTGAACCGCGAGCGCCAGAAGCTCGAGCGTGCCGCGCTCGGAGATGCCGAGGCGGCGGCGCTGGCTCAAGCCGAAGCGGAAAATTCTGCCGTTGTTGTCGCGGCAAGCCGGGGGTGGCATCCGGGCATAACCGGGCTTCTGGCCGCGCGCCTTAAGGAAAAATTTCGCCGCCCGGCCTTTGCAATCAGCTTTAACGACGACGGCATAGGCACGGGGTCCGGACGGTCAGTCCCCGGCGTCGATCTTGGGCAAGCGGTGCAGGGGGCAGTTGAAACGAAGATCCTTTCAAAGGGCGGCGGCCATGCGATGGCTGCGGGGCTTACAATCGCGGCCGATAGGCTCGACGAATTTAAGAGCTTCCTTGAGGCAAGGCTTGCGCTCCCGGTTGGCGCTGCGCGGGCAAACGATGCCCTTTTGATCGACGCGATGCTGACTGCCGCCGGCGCCACTCCGGATTTGATCGCCTCGCTTGCCCAGGGAGGCCCCTATGGCGAAGGGAATCCGGAACCGGTATTCGCACTGCCCGCTCACCGGATTTCTTACTGCTCGGAGGTTGGCAATGGCCATCTGCGGTTTTGCGCGGTTGCGGGGGATGGGGCAAGCATCGACGGCATTGCCTTTCGCGCGGCCGAAGAGCCACTGGGCCGCGCGCTTTTCGCTGCGCGCGGAAACCTTGTTCATCTGGCCGGAAGCTTGATGCTTGATTGTTTTGGCGGCAGGGAAAGAGTGCGGTTGCGGCTCGTCGATTTTGCCGAGGCCGCATCGGCTTGCGGTCCGTTCGTTGCGTAAGCTTGCCAGGGCGGGACGGGACCATTATATGTCCGCGCGGCCGCAAAACGGTCCGTTGCCGCATTTTTTCAGCGCCCATCGTCTAGCGGCCTAGGACATCGCCCTTTCACGGCGGAAACACGGGTTCGATCCCCGTTGGGCGCGCCAACAAAATCAAGGCTTTGGCGGAGAGTGGCGGAGGGGGCGGGATTCGAACCCGCAAGAATGGATACCGATACAGCTTTGTCCATCGTATCACTGAGGCCAGTATATCTAAGGCGCCTCTTTTGGGGCTATTATCCATAGAGACGGGATAACAATGGTTGAAAGTGCATCATCAATGCAATGGACCATCCAATTGCTGCGAGCGGTGACATCGCGTTACCCTCTAAACACCCCACGCGCTTCGATACTTCGCCTACTGCCGGAAATTCCGGGAGGCTGCGGTGAATTCGTCGGCAAAAGTGGCTTTTGCTACAAGCGATATACGGTCGATGCTGATGAAGTTAGCCGCAGCCTCTTCTGGTTCGGTGATTTCGACCCGTGGGTAAATATAGCTCTTAAGAAGTTTTCCAGGCCCGGGTCTGTCGCCATTGATATTGGTGCCAATATTGGTGCTACAGCGCTTGTCTTAGCCAAGGCCGTGGGTCCGACGGGACGCGTGATATGCTTTGAGCCAATGCCGCCAAATCTAGATTGCTTGCGCGAGAACATTGCAAGCAACAAATTTTCTTGGGTACGGATCGAACCCGTCGCGCTGTCCGCTGCGGATGGCATTCTTTCCATGGAATTACCAACCGGACATTCGGGCAGTTCTCGTGTGTCTGCAGATGGAAATTTTAGCGTATCGGCAATAACTTTTGATCAATGGATCAGTCAGCAGCCCACGCTTGATATATCAGTTTGCAAGATCGATGTGGAAGGTCACGAGAATGAGGTTTTCGCCGGTATGAAACAAACGCTTTCAAGAGGGCTGATACCGGCATTTGTGTTTGAACGACATCTCACCACGGAAGTGGATTCTGACCCGGTATTACAAATGCTCGCAACCTATGGATATCGATTGCTGCGCCTTGAGAAGGGACTTCGCAGCGTCGAATATACACCGATCCGTAAGCCGCAACGGTTACGCACAACATGCGATTTTGTGGCGGTCTTGTGATTAGCCAGCATTCCCCAATTGGCTCGTCTGTATTATGCATCAATTGGCTCGTCTATATTACATTGTGTCGGCCTATCTTGCGTTGGCGGTACACCACGATGGTGCGTCGCCAGCGGGAAGGCTTTCGCGATCAAAGAAAAACTTATGCCTTGAACCAATAAGGGCCAGGTTAACTTCAACATCGCGCTGATCAGAAACATAGAATAGAAAATTATCGCGGGGTACCCTCGTGACATGCGCTGGAATTTGATGGCGCGGTTGCGGACGACCTGATGCTATCCGATCAGGCTGCGAGGTCAATGATCTGATTGGAAGGCTTTGGCGGAGGGAGCGGGATTCGAACCCGCGATACGGTCTCCCGTATACACACTTTCCAGGCGTGCGCCTTCAACCACTCGGCCACCCCTCCTG
>CAYWHF010000008.1:18417-19064 GCA_964457695.1 uncultured Methylocapsa sp. | reverse complement strand
CCAGGATCAACCACGAGCCAACCGCCCGATGAACTCGCGCTGGGAACAACTTTATGACCGTGTCAAAGACCGGCGTTATGCCCGGCTCTTTCTGGTCGCCTGGTTTGGCGTCGTGATCAGCCTCCTGACAGCCGCGCGGCTGGGCGAGGAGTTTTTTGCGGAGCATCCCAGCCGGTCCGGTGAGATCGTCATCGCCATCGCCCTGGTTCTGTTGTTCGTGCCGGTCCGGCGCGCGGCCGTGGACTTTTTCCGGAACCGGCGGCGCCGGTGGGACGGAGAAAATTGTTCCCGTTTGTCGAGTGACGAATTGGTCAAAGCCCGGTCCAAACTCCGGAACACGATAAAAGTGTTGCGGCCTCCGGGGCCTCAGGCGCCGGACGTCGACCTGAAATATTGAGTATGAGTTGCGTTTGCATTTTAACTCCGGTGGTGATCGCGGCCTGGCCGGCCTTCAGCGCGGCCGTGGCGGCGGCGGCGGCTTCGCTCGGTTACGCGATTGTGAAGGAGGGGGTTGACCAGATGCAAACCGGGACCGAAGCCATCGGCGAACGCAAAGTCAATCTGGAGATCGAACAAAGCGAACTGGTCACAAACCAGCTCGGCCGCGACCCACGGGTTCGCGAACTTGTCGTTGTACTCGGCCACCC
>CAYWHF010000008.1:16505-18407 GCA_964457695.1 uncultured Methylocapsa sp. | reverse complement strand
CCCCAACCAGCTCGGCCGGGACCAGCGCATCAAGGTGACCCGCGGCAATGTGACGGTGATTTTTTCACGGGACGCCCGCGGCCGGGCCTCCATTTGCGTGACGGGCCCGGGCCACTCCGACGAGGAACTGCGGGCGATCGGCGAGGAATTGAGCCGGCGCGTGGTGCAAAAACACGTCCACCAGCGGCTGTTGGACGAGATTCGCGCGCGGCAATTCGTCATCTTCGAAGAGGAAGTGAACGAACACCCGGCGGTCCGCCTCTCCGAAAGGCTGCAGGCGCTGGGCCTTCGCTTCGGGCGCCTCAAAACCGGAACCCCGCCTAGGCTTGACGGCGCGACCATCGACTGGGCGTCGCTCGAACGCCAGAAAGGCGATCCCGAGCCCGAGCCTTTTTCGTTCCTGACCGAGGCAATCTGTACCCCTCAGGTCGATTGCTTTATCACCCAAACCACCCAAGAGGGCCATAAAATCATCGAAAAAAACCTCGGCGCATCTCCCGTCTATTCCGGCGCAATTTCGGGGCCCGGCCCGCGCTATTGCCCCTCGATCGAAGACAAGATCGTAAAATTCAAGGAGCGCCAGTCGCATCAGATTTTTCTCGAACCCGAGGGCCTCGACGACCCCACCATTTATCCAAACGGGATTTCGACCTCTTTACCGGAAGAGATTCAGGAGCGCTTTCTTCGCAGCATTCCCGGCCTGTCTCATGTGGAAATGCTGCGGCCCGGCTATGCGATCGAATATGATTTTATCGACCCCCGCAATCTCGATCCCACTCTCGAGACCAAGCAAATTCGCGGGCTTTTTCTCGCGGGCCAAATCAACGGCACGACCGGCTACGAGGAGGCAGGCGCCCAAGGTCTCGTCGCGGGGCTCAATGCGGCGAGGCGCGCCAGTGGCCAGGACGGCATCGTCTTGAGCCGCACGGAAAGCTATACCGGCGTCATGGTCGACGACCTCGTGATGAAAGGGGTGAGCGAGCCCTATCGCATGTTTACGTCGCGCGCGGAATACCGCCTGTCTCTGCGCGCCGACAATGCCGACCAGAGGCTGACCCCGATTGGCCTCAAGCTCGGTTGTGTGAGCGAGGACCGGGGGCGGGCCTACGCCGCCAAGGAGGCAGAGCTTCGCCGCGCCAGAGAGCTGTTGGATCGCCTCAGCCTCACGCCAAATGAGGCGGCGCGCCACGGGCTAAAACTCAACCAGGACGGAGCACGCAGGACCGCCTTCGACCTCCTGGCCCTGCCGGACGTTTCGGTCGCGAGCTTGCGGGCAGTCTGGCCGGAGCTCTCCGGGATTGCGCCTAAGATCGCGGCGCAGATCGAGATCGACGCCAAATATGCGGTCTATCTCGACCGTCAGGCGCGCGACATCGAGGTTTTGCGGCGCGACGAGGCGCTGACGATCCCGGACGACATCGACTATGCCAAGCTGCCGGGCCTATCCAATGAGATTCGCGCGCGGCTTTCGGCGGTGCGCCCGCGCAGCATGGGGCAGGCGGCTCGCATCGAAGGCATGACGCCCGCCGCTATGACGCTTCTGACGGCCAGGCTGCGCCGTGGAGGGGCTTGAGCGCGACCGGGCGGCACATCCTCTCCTCGCGGCGCTGCCGGAAGAGACGCTGCGGCGTCTCGAAATCTACGCCGCCCTCCTCAAAAAATGGCAGCGCGCGGTCAACCTCGTCGGCGATTCGACGCTGGACGAGCTTTGGGTCCGGCATATTGCCGATTCGCTCCAGGTTTCAGAGGCCGCGCCCAAGGCGCGGAAATGGCTCGACCTTGGCCCGGGCGCGGGTTTTCCTTGGCCCGTGACGGCCGACCAAAATTCCGATTGAGCTGGGCGTCGGTTTGCGTCCCTTCGTGCCCAACCACCCCAAATACCCTTTTTTTGCTCAACACGCC
>CAYWHF010000008.1:0-16495 GCA_964457695.1 uncultured Methylocapsa sp. | reverse complement strand
GGGGGTTTTCCTGGGCTGTGGACGGCCCACAAAGATGCCGATGAGCCGGGCGTGCGTGTGCATCTCGTCGAGTCCAATCAACGCAAATGCGCTTTTTTGCGCGAAGCCGCGCGGGCAACGGGCGCGCCGGCGATTGTGCACTGCGGGAGAATCGAAGAGATCCTGCCAGGTCTGAATGAGCCGGTCGAGGCTGTAAGCGCGCGGGCGCTCGCCCCTCTCCCAAAACTCCTCGAGTATGCGGAAAAATTCCTCGCCCAAGGCGCAATAGGCGTTTTTCCCAGGGGAAAACTTTTTGAGGCCGAATTGCCGCTAGCGTTAACGGGGGGTAAATATTTGCTCACAATAATCGCGAGCCAGACCGATCCTGCGGCGCGGCTCGTGCTCGTCCGGCGGGCTTAGCACGTTATATATATAGTATATATAATGTTGACCGCTTAAATCAAGGTTAACTGGAGGCATTAAACCCAACGGTTCCCAATACCTCTGAAAGGTATTTCAAAAATTTGGACCTCATCCTGAGGAGGCCGCGCAGCGGCCGTCTCGAAGGATGGGCAGGCGCGCACTAACAGTCACTATGACTGGTCATAGGAACAGAGCCTTGATGCAAGGGGCCTCGATTTACATCCTGCGCTGTGCCGACGGGAGTTACTACACCGGAATCACCCGCCGCCCGGTCGAAGAACGCGTGAGCGAACATGCGCAACGTTTGATCAAAGGCTGCTACACCGAAACCCGGTTGCCCGTTGAGCTGATTTTCAGCGAACATTACGAGCGTATAGACGAAGCAATTGCGGCCGAGCGCCGCATTAAGGGGTGGTCGCGAGCTAAGAAGGAGGCACTGATGCGGGGCGATTTTGTCGCCCTGTCTGTTCTTGCGAAGCGAATCAGAAAGATTCAGAAACCGAAGAGCGATCCTTCATCCTGAGGAGGCCCCAAAGGGGCCGTCTCGTCCTTCGACGGGCTCAGGATTAGGGGATGACGGCGCCGCCGAGGAAAACGCCCCGGTGCTTCGAGGCGCTTGCTTCGCAAGCTCCTCAGCATGAGGGCTTCGGATGGATCCGGGATTGGTGGGGGCAAAAAGTGAAGGCGATGCCTCAGAGCCTACTTCAATCGCCTCGGCCTCATCCTGAGGAGCCCGCGAAGTGGGCGTCTCGAAGGATGACGGTGCTGTCGAGGAAAACGCCCTGGCCCTTCGAGACGGGCTCTTCGAGCCCTCCTCAGGGTGAGGGCTTGGGAAAGAACTGATATTGGTGGGGGCAAAGAGTGAAGGCGATTTTTAGAATTATTTTTGCATGCTGCATCGTCCTAAGCGAGGTGGTGCTTGGCCCGGGCCATCCGGATGTGGCTTCAACCCTCTTCAACCTTGTCGACGCGCTCATCAAGGACAAGCACAATCTCCTGATCGTGCCGTCGGGTCCGCTGACCGCGCTGCCTTTTCATTTGCTTATCACTCAAAAGCCAGAGAGCGCGCCAAAAGATTCCTCTGTCTTTGGGCGCTACCGCGATGCCTCTTATCTCGTGAAGCGGCAGGCAATAACTATTCTGCCGTCGGTTTCGAGTCTCAAGGCGTTGCGCTTGTCCGCGCGCGAGGGCCAAGCAGCGAAACCCTTGATCGGTTTTGGCGATCCCGTGTTTCGCGCGGAGGAAAATATTGCCGATGCAAGCAAACAGGGCGGGCGAATCCAGGTCGCGTCCCGCGGCTATGCGGATTATTGGCAGGGCTTGGATTTAGATCGCGCGCGGCTTGCCGAACTGCCGCCGCTGCATGACACGGCCGGCGAACTGAAGACGGTGGCAGCGACGCTTGGTGCGCCCTTGAGTGACATTTTTCTTGGGTCGGATGCGAGCGAAACCAATGTGCAGCGCGCGCCGCTTGCCGATTATCGCGTGGTCTATTTCGCTACCCATGCGCTGGTCGCGGGCGACGTCAAAGGGCTCGGCGAGCCCGCTTTGGTTTTGTCGCTGCCAAAGACTCCAACCGATTTCGACGACGGTTTGCTGACCGCGAGCGAGGTTGCGCAATTAAAGCTCAATGCCGATTTTGTGGTGCTTTCGGCCTGCAACACGGCGGCCGGCGAAAAACCCGGTGCGGAAGCTCTATCGGGCCTCGCGCGGGCCTTCTTTTATGCGGGTGCAAGGGCGCTCTTGGTCTCACATTGGGCGGTCGATTCGCAGGATGCGGCGCGGCTCGCGACGGCGACCTTTGGCAATTTGAAATCCGACCCGTCGATTGGCCGCGCGGAAGCCTTGCGGCGCGCGATGCTCGCATTTCTCAACGATCCATCGGAAGAGCGCAACCCTTATCCCGCCTATTGGGCGCCCTTCTTCATCGCCGGCGAGGGAGCGGGAAAATGAGCGGGCGGGCACAATCGATGCTTTGGTGAGGAGGCCGGGACACTGCGCATACTCGTGCTAGCCAATCAGAAGGGCGGGGTGGGCAAGACGACCACCGCCATAAACCTCGGCACCGCGCTCGCCGCGAACGGCGAACGCGTGCTGGTCATCGACCTCGACCCACAAGGCAATGCCTCGACCGGCCTTGGGATACCGCGCGAGAACCGAACAATTTCGGCTTACGAGGTGCTGAACGGCGAGGAAACGCTCGGCGCGGCGGTGCTGGAAACCTCCGTGCCCCGGCTCGCCATCGTGCCGGCAAACGTCGATCTCGTCGGGCTCGAGGCGCAAATTCTGGCGCGGCCCGACCGCGCTTCTTGTCTGAAAACGGCGCTTTGCGGGTTTATTGGCGAGCAAGCCCAAGCCCCGGAAGAGAACCGTTTCACCTATTGTCTCCTCGATTGCCCGCCGTCGCTCAATCTTTTGACGATCAACGCGCTCGCTGCCGCGCATAGCGTCGTCGTGCCGCTGCAATGCGAGTTTTTCGCGCTCGAAGGCCTGTCGCAGCTTTTGACCACGATCGAGGAAGTGAAAAGCACGCTCAATCCAACTCTTTCGATCCACGGCATCGTGCTCACGATGTTCGATTCGCGCAATACGCTGGCCTCCCAGGTCGAGGCCGATGTGCGCGGGTTTATGGGCGAGACGGTCTATGAAACGGTCATCCCGCGCAATGTGCGCGTGTCAGAAGCGCCATCGCATGGCAAGCCCGTGCTGCTCTACGATCTTAAATGCAGCGGGGCCCAAGCCTATTTAAAACTGGCGGCGGAGGTGATCCAGCGCGAGCGGCGGGATTTTTCCGCGAGGCGTCCGTGCCCGGAGGCTGCCGAGGCATTATCTGCGATTGATACATAGAGAAAGTTTAGAGGACTGTGTTTCATGCAATCGATCTCAAAGGGGCGCTTACCCATGACATCTGCTAAAGGGGCCGAGGCGCCGCAACGGTTGGGACGCGGCTTATCAGCGCTTCTTGGCGGCGCGGAAACGCTTGCCGCCGCGACGCGCGCGCGCGGCCCGCAAAAGATTCCGATCGAATTTTTGCGCCCCAATCCGCGCAACCCGCGGCAGAATTTTGGTACGGACTCGCTCGACGAGCTCGCCGCATCGATCAAGGAGAAGGGCATTCTTCAGCCGATCCTTGCCCGCCCCCTGCCGGGCAATGCGCACACCTACGAAATCATCGCCGGGGAGCGGCGCTGGCGGGCGGCGCAGCGCGCGGGCCTGCATGAGGTGCCGATCGTGAGTTTCGAGGCCAACGACAGCCAGGCCCTCGAACTTGCGATCATCGAAAATGTCCAGCGCACCGACCTCGATCCGCTCGAGGAAGCAGCCGGCTATCAGCGGCTTGGCGATGAATTCGGCTATTCTCAGGCCGATCTTGCCAAGTTCATCGGCAAGAGCCGGAGCCATCTCAGCAATTCGCTGCGGCTTTTGAGTCTGCCGGAAGGCGTACGGGCGCTGCTGCGCGAGGGAAAGATTTCCGTGGGCCATGCGCGCGCGCTTGTGGCGAGCCCCGACCCGGATGCGCTCGCGCAAAAAATCGCCGGTAAAAACCTGTCGGTGCGGGAGGCGGAAAAACTGGCCGAGGCCGTTTCCGTGGCTCCGGCTCCGGGCAGCAAGGAAGGGGTCGCGCAAACGCGCGCAGGCACGAAAGAAAAACCCGCGGATACGCGCGCAATGGAAAATATTTTGATGGAACAGCTCGGCATGAAGGTCACGATCACCCACCACGCGGGCGAGGCCGGCGAAGTTTTGGTGCGTTTTAAGACCTTTGACCAGCTGGAATTTCTGTGCCGCCGCATGCGCGGCGATTAAGCCATGTTGATGTCCCGCCCCTACTTGTTAGCCCGCCAATATTTGATAGGTATCAATCACCCGGGAGTCGTGGGGATGAATTGACGACAGAAACGCGGATACGACTGCCGTGAGTAATGATTTGAGCCACTTTCGGCGCGCCTTGAGAACGCAGAGGAAGCGGCAGCTGGGCACCAGGGGCTGCGCTTTGGCCCGAAGGTGACCTACAAAGGTTCAATAGGTAAGCGGGCGACCACACGCTTCCGCCTCAAAATGCCTGCATGTATAGACCTGGATGTCAGCAAAGCCCGTCGTATTCCAGACCACCTTTGAACCGGACGAAGGCCATTATTCGGCTGAAGGCCCGTTCAACATGCTTGTAAGCGGAGAGACTCGCGACGAGCTCGCAGAGGCGGTCGCAGACACATTACGATTTCTTTGGCGTGAATACGTGGACGCAGACCCGGCCATTTTCACCAAAGATGCTAAGGCGCTCAGGCACGAACTCCTTGAAACGTTCCCCCCGAGTCCCTGATGCCGGTGGACAGACGCGACGTCGAGGCAGCGCTCCAGAGAAAAGGCTTTTTGGCAAGTGGCGGCGACCACAATTACTTTATTTACCACACAAGAACCGGACAAAGACCTCGGCCTGGACCAAGACCTCTCGCGGTAGCAGCCACAAAGTGGTGGGAGACGGCCTATTGAGCTTGATGGCAAAGCAATGTGGTTTGACGAAACAGCAATTCGAGCGGCTGATCGAATGCCCGCTTACACGAGACGCATTCGAAGACATTCTCTTGAAAAGCGGGAAGATCACGGTGTGAATTAGGTGCTTGATCCCAGGTTTTGATGGTGCATTGTTATCGATAACATCAATTGCGTTTGCCACGGCCGGTACAACCCTCACCTGTGTTTTGAAGGGTTTCGTTGGTCATTGTGATCCACCTTATCTTAGTTTCAGCGCAACGGGGTATGCGTCTAGATCTATCGCGCGGAGAGGGACGCGTGTCCCGACAGCGGCCGGCCCCGGGCGTCCTGGAGATTCTCCCAATAGACATCGACGCTATCGCCGCCGTGGAGCGTTCCTTGCGGCAATTGGAGGCTCAGTTTCGTACCCGTTGCGCTCCCTTGAACATGCCCACCTTGCACGGTAGCCGGCTTGCCGTTCACGTCAACGGCGAATACCTTGGGGTTGGCGGCCGCGGCACCGCTCAACGCGCCGCTGAAAACGACCTGAACCGTCTGGCGAGAAACGTCCGCCGCATGGCGCTCGCTGTTCTCCTCGGTCTGTTCCGCCAGCGGACCCCAGATCGGATTGTGCCGGGGGTTAGACATTAGCGCCTCGACCGCTTGGGCCGCTGCCATCGCCGCCAGGGCGCGGCTAGCGGGTGCTGGCGCTGGGGGCGTATCGACAATGTTCACGGCGGCGCTCGCAGGGACTTCGCCGGTGCCGACGAGCGAGATCGTATTGTTTTGCCTCGTCATAACGGCCGCGAGATCGACGTTTTGCGTTTCATTATCTCTCAGGCGGAGCGTGGCGGCATGCTGGCCGTTGACCCAAATATGCAACCTGTTCAGGCCGGGCATGCCATTGGTAACCGTGACGAAGTGCTCCGCTCGCGGAACGTCGGCAAAGGTTTGCCTCACCCACCGGCCCGTGCTCAATTTGAGGACCGTAAAGATCGGGTCCACAGGGCAGCAGCACACATTGGGCCCCGGCGTGCAGACGACAAACACGAACTGAGCGGGCTTCGTCTGGTCTATTTTAGTGGCCGTGCATACCACGGGGCTCTTGGTTCCACCGGCATTCATTGGCATGTTCGCCACCGTGCAATTGACCGCTTTTGCCACGGTGATCGTGTCAATCCCTTCGACTTCGTTCTGAATCGTTGCATCGGCCTGCGCTGGCGGACCGCTCCGGATTGCCGAGACGCGGGCTCGCACGCGGCAACACTCACCTGTTAACACTCCATTCGAATTCCTGCAGCACTCAGTGCGAGAACCCATAGGGCTAGGACAGCAGCAGCTGATTTTCGTCGGCGATATCCCAGTGCCGCTAATGCAGATTTCGGTGCAGCATAGAATCCGCGGGGGGTTGCCGCTTAAGGGAATAATTCGACAAGTTGTACCGTCCATGCACACATCATTCGGGTTATTTATGCGACAGGGGTCTCCACACTTTATGGGCTTGGGCTGCTGCGCATGCGCTCCCTCCGGTTCCAGCAGCGAAACGATCGCGCCGCCGGCGAGGCCGCCAGTAATGAGCTTGAACATCTCTCGCCGCGGCATAGGGCTCGCAAGGATCCGCGCGATATCGTCAAATAGGCTGTTGTTTCTCATGACACCGTCTCCCTGATTCGAATCAGGTCACCGCTTGGTTTTTTCGTTTCCGCTTCCTTCCGCCGCGCCTTGGCGATCGCCCGCTTGACGAGAAACCGCGCGGGTTTTTCGATAAAAATAACCTCGCGCCGTGCCGATTCTTCGCGCATCCAGCCGAGGATGGTCGCAAGATTTTGCTCGCACCAATCGCAGCCGTTTTGATCCATCAAGGCCGCATGGGCGCTGCAGGGGCAATCCGGCGTGACCGCGATGCCCAATTTCCCGAGCAATTTTTTCAGCTCCGTGCCCGGCCCCGCGCCTTCGATTTCTTCTGTCTTTTGCGGCTCGCCCTTTTTCCCGGCGCCCTGCCCGCAGATCCGCTCTCTGCCGGAGGCGCTCGCGGCAAGCTCCGCCTCGGTGGCTTGCCCGGCGGCGTAGCGCGCGAGCAGAGGCACTTGGTCCGCCCCCTCGGCCAGGGGCTTGGCCACAAGGCCCATTTCATCGAGGAGGTAAGCGACCGGCGTGCCCATCCCTTGGAACGCCGCGATACTCTTTGTCTCGCTTTGCAGCAAAAAACGCCCTTTGAGAGCGTGCTCCGCGGCGAGCTTGCGGTTGGCTTCCGCGCCGCCAAAGCTCGCGAGCACAAATGCGACATTGCGCGCTAAAAACGCCGGCTGAAGTTTGGCGAGCTGCGGGGCGATGCGGATGCAAAAACCGCATTGCGGGCTCCAGTTCACGAGCAAGACTTTTTTGCCGCGAAGGTCTTCGAGGCCAATCTCCTGGCCGTCCAAATCAGGAAGCTTGAAGGGCGGAAACGGCTTTCCCACCGCGAGTCCGGCGGCCATCGGGGGCGGCGCGAGGATGCCCAAATGCCGCTCGATGCCATCGAGCCGGAGCAGCAAGCGCCCCTGCTGCTTGATGATTTGATAGAGGAGAAAAAGCCCGCCCCAGCCGCTGACCAAAATGAGGCCCAGGACCAAGCCTGCGGGCGAAAGCTGCAACGGCATCGAATTATTCCCCCCACGGTTGAATTCAACCGGAAGAACAATCGATAAACTTCAGTTCAATGGTACCGGATCTTCGCCAACTGTGCAATGCTTTGGCTATCGGATTCGGCTCCGCCAAGGCGTTCGCGGCAACGGCTTCTCCCCACGCCCGCTCCGTCCAGTCTTTCGACCATCTCTGTGCCCTGGGTCACAGAACAACCCGCGAATTTCAATCAAAGATCACCGGCAATGGCGCCTCAGCCTATGTCAAACTTAAACCGGACATCCGCGGGGCGCTTCGGTCTTAGAAATTGACAAGTTTATTTGGGGAGGAGACAATGAAACGTTACGTTCGCGTCCAAGAAATGAGTGGCAATCGCTCAGAAGCGCGTAAGACGAAATGCGTCTTTACACTCGCGACAGCTTTTTTTCTCGCGTCATCAGTAGCCAACGCCCAGAAGCTGACCGTCTGGGGATTAGAGGGGTTTAATGTCCAACCAGGAACACACACTCCTCATCCAGCACCTGCGTGGGTGCAACCGTATTATGGCAGCATCGGAAGCGCTTACCCACTGGGAACGTTCGAGAATGACTTCATTACTGTAAATCGAAGCGGAGAAGAAGAAACCACATGGGGCCCATTTGGCACGTTTTCATCGTATTCGCCCTTCACCGGCGGGGCTATCGCACCAGCTTACACCGGGTCTACCACGATCACCAGTAGTGGTGTAAAAATCGCAAATTACGGTACCTGGCTAAACACCCTTTACCCACCCTCAGGCGGCAGTGTGCCAATTCTAGTAATTTGGGGAGGCTATTTTGCAGGAATGCCTGCTACATACACAAAGTGGTCGACAAATGCCGTGGATGGAATCTACACTGGAAAAGTTATTGGGATTCCTAGACTTGGATACAAGGTGGCTCCGGCGGGATCGGAGGCTGGCGTTGTTACAATAACGATCAATTATCCATCGGTCTCGATCTCATTTAGGCTTGCATCATCGGTCACTGGTAGGTCAATTACCTGCAATGGAAGAGGTACCGTTAACCCGCAGGGGGTTGATTTTAATTGCTCTGGCACAGGGACAGAGTGGGTTTACGACTCCTATTACCACGCGACAACTGAAACATTCACGGTGGGGGGCGGAGGGCGCTCGTTATTCTTTGGAACCGACGCCCCTGCAATAACCGGTCTCCTCTGGGCTGCCAATACGAGCGGCGTTAAAAACACGGGCGTTACATTCGCGGTTGCCTTTGGCGCGTGCAAAACTTCGGCAGCATCTTGCACCGCTCAGTAAAATCCCGCAGCGTGCTGCAACAGCTTGGGCCAAAGATCCAATGGGTCGAAAGCTATGTGACGGCCTAAAAATATATTTCGCTCCCGACTAAGCGCGGCGGCTTTCCGGACCACCGTGTTTCTGAAGTGAAAACGTCATCGATCAATGTTTCGCTTACGCAGCGTCCTTTGCGGCCAAAGAGGTTCGCCTATGGGTTTCGGCTCCGCGACGGCGTTCGCGGCAACGGGCAAGGCTTCTCCCCCTGCCCGCCAACTCATTCGAAATTGTCGTAAATTTCAGTCGCCCGCGGAACGGAAATTTTCCGGCACCCATGGCGCGGAAACGCGTTCTCTGTGCGCGGAGTCACAGAGGAAAGTGCGGATTTCGCTTAGCCTGAAAATAACGCCGGGGAAAAGCCTGCGGCGCAAGAAGGAGCATTTTCATGACCAAATTTCGCAAGACACTTACCGCCGGGCTTGCCGCCGTTACCCTTGCAACGGGCGTTGCCGCGACATCCACCCCGGCTGCGGCCTGGGGATATCATCATTATTGGGGCTGGGGCGCTGGAGCCGCCATTGCTGGCTTGGCGCTGGGTGCAGCTGCTGCCGCCGCGACACCTTATTACTACGGCTACCCAGCGTGCTATCTCACCAGCCAGCCGGTCGTCGACTATTATGGGAACATCATCCGTTATCGTCATGTCCGCGTCTGCTACTGAGATCGCGCGACATTAACGCAGCAGAAGGTCATCCTCCCAGGACTCGCCTGCATGCGCCGGAGGTCTCCAATCCCGTTTGGAGGCCTCCTTAGCGCGAACATACGTATTTTTTCATTTAGAGCGCTCCTCGTCCTCCCCCAATTTTGCGTCCAGCCATGCTTTGGGGATTCTCGCCGTCTTGCATTTATTCTTAAGATCGGCCGGGCGCTCGTTTGGACAAATTTCCACTCCTTTGTGCGCCGAGTCACAGACGGGCTGCGATTTTCGCTTAACCTTAATATGTCGGGGAAAAAGCCTCCGGCGCTAAGGGGTAATATCATGACCGAATTTCGCAAGACACTTACCGCCGGACTTATCGCGGCTATCCGTGGAATGGGCGTTATCGTCATTGGGGCTGGGGCGGTCATCACTGGGGCTGTGGCGTTGGAGCGGTTGCTGCCTTAGGCGCCGCAGCCGCTGCTGCCACACCTTACGACCGCAGCTATCCAAGGTGGTGCTATTTCACCAGCCAGCCGGTCGCCGGCTATTATCCGAACATCATCCGTTATCGTCATGTCCGCGTCTGCTACTGAGATCGCGCGGCATTAATCTTGCCGAAGGTCATTCTCCAGGTCCCGGCTGCATGCACCGGAGGTTTTTTGATGATGTTTTACTGTAGACATCAATTTCTGAACGTTAGTCAATTTTTCCTTTCTTTCGTAACCTTAATTGAACCTAACCCAAATGGGTCTTATTAGGTTCGATTAATAGTTGCTATATTGTCTAAAAATAGATTAGCTCTAGAGCCAAGCGCAAACTTCTACAGTAAAGCGCTCAAGCGACAACCGGGCTAAAACATTTCCTTCATACACGTTAAATCTGCTTTGGGATTGAACAGACATTCATGAGCGAATATAGACTGCTTTATGCCCCATATGATCTCGCCAATCCAAAGCCCGGCCTCCAGAAAACCGCGAAGCGGGCTCTGGACGTTGTTGGTTCCATAGCGGCGATAGCATGTCTTTGGCCGCTGTTGTTGATCGTCGCGATTGCCGTTGCGTTCGATAGCTCCGGCCCAATTTTATTCCGGCAAAGGCGAAGCGGCTTAAACGGCAGGGAATTTGTCATCTTCAAGTTCCGGTCGATGACGGTTCTCGAGGACGGGCCGTACGTCACCCAGGCATGCCGCAATGATCTTCGCGTGACACGTATCGGCAAAATTTTACGCCGGTCGAGCCTCGATGAGCTGCCGCAACTCTTCAACGTCTTAAAGGGCGACATGTCGTTAGTCGGACCAAGGCCGCATGCGGTCGCCCACGACGACAAATACAGGGTTCATATCGCGGATTACGGCGATCGCTATCACGTCAAGCCAGGCATAACCGGATGGGCACAAGTGAATGGGTTACGAGGCGAAACTGGATCTATCAAGCAAATGGCCACGCGCGTGAAGTTCGACCTTTGGTATGTCAGGAATTGGTCGCTCAGCCTCGATTTGCGTATTTTGTTGCGGACCAGTTTTGAAGTTTTTCGTGATCGCGCCTATTGACGGTTCTCCAGCGTGTTCCGGCGGCGTCCTTGGCCGCAAGCCGAACGTAACGAATGACCCGGCCACGCCAACTGCGCTAGGGGTAAGACCTAATTAACGATGTTTTGATTCGATTCAAGGGCTTGGTCAACTGCTGGGAGGCCAAGTCCATGGATGCGATCTTGTTTTGGTTTAGTGACGAGCAATGGGCGAAGATTATTCCGCAATTGCCGGTGAACCAGCCAGGACCCACGCGCAAGGATGATCGACGTATCTTAAGCGGGATCATGCATGTTCTCAAGGTTGGCTGTCGCTGGCAAGATTGCCGAAGGAATACGGTCCACACAAGACCGTCTACAACCGCTTCTCCCGTTGGAGCGAGAAAGAGGCGATCGGGGCTACGAAAAGGTTCCGCAACGGCAAGATCTACGCGGTGGTCGACGCGTTCTGCCGCCCTGGGCGTTCATCCTAACAGCTGGCAATGCCGCTGATTGTGTGATGAGTGCGCCAGTCTGATTCAAACAACTCCTTGGCAAAGGCTACGACACGGATGCGAAGCGCGGCATCAAGGCCGTCATTCCGGGCAACGCCAACCGCAAAAAGAAAATCCGCCACGACAAGAAGGCTTACAAGGGCCGCAACGTCGAGCGCTGCTGCTGCACTCGTTCCTTGAATCTTCTCAGGCGCTTTCGATAAAATTGACGCGCAGTCGCACCGATCCGGGAAACAACGAGCGGCTGGGATCGGTTTGCGCGATGGATGGAGACGCGCCAGTTGACATGACGAGCAAGGCCAAGAAAAAGGGCGGGTGCGTAGATGCCCGCCCTATGCGCCGTGCCGAAGAGCGGCGGCATGCCGCTCAATGGTGCTTTTGACGGTCTTCGAGATAAATGGTCGCGTTATGCCGGTCAGCCTCATTGGCCGAGGCAACGGCTTTTTCATAAAGATCGATTATCCATTTGTCCTTATTGGAATCGACCGCCGCTTCCCGTGCCAGGGTCAGCCACATGAGGCCTCGGGCTCGCTGCGGCCGAATACCCTCGCGGCCAGCAAAAAGCAGCTGACCGAGCAATGCCTGGGCTTGGACATGGCCCTTCTCGGCGGCAAGATAGAGCCAGCGCAGGGCTTCGAGTTCGTCCTTGTCGGCGCCCACGCCGTCCAGAAGCATCCGCGCCAAATTATACTGCGCGTTCGCATCGCGGAAATTCGTGGCGGCAAAATGAAATAGCCGGAGCGCACGTTCGGGATCGGCAACGACCGCACTGTCTGCTATTCCGTTCAAACTGTATACGCCCAAGGCAACGGAAGCGCTCGACACGATTGCGGCGCCGCGCCGGTCGGGGCTGTCTTCGTCGTAGCTTTTGACGATTTGGGAGAAATACTCATAGGCCTTTAAGTCGTCGCGTGGCACACCGTCGCCGCTGGCATAGATTTTCGCAAGCTTCCACTCCGCCAGAAGCTCTCCGCCCTCGGCCGCGATTTTGAGCGCTTCGATGGCAGCCGCGGAATCGCCCAGGCCAAAGCCTTCGAGCCCTGCCTTCAGAGCGGCCTTCGGGGTGGCGTAGGTCTTAAGCGGAGCCTTTTCGACGCGCGCGCCCTCGGCGGCCTCGAAGGCGCCGGCGGGTGTGGCCACGGCATAAAGGCCAAGCCCCAAAACGATAACGCCGGCAATACGGCTAGATGTCAGCATAAACATTTGTTTCATTTGAAGCGCCACCATGGGTAACCGCCCCGCTGACGGCCGGTCCGACCATCTGCGCATATTTCCATAACGCGCCAGACCCGAAATTGGTTTTGCGCGGACGCCAATCTTTTCGTCTTTTTTCGAACTCCGCATCCCCTATTCGGTGGTTGATCGTTCCGGAAACCGCGTCGATCTCGATGATGTCGCCGTCGCGCAACAGTGCGATCGGCCCCCCGGCGGCTGCCTCCGGCCCGACATGGCCGATGCAAAGTCCGCGGGTTGCGCCGGAAAACCGGCCGTCGGTCACAAGCGCGACCTTGGTTCCCATGCCTTGACCATAAAGAGCGGCCGTCGTCGCCAGCATTTCCCGCATTCCGGGTCCGCCGCGAGGCCCCTCATAACGAATAACAAAAACGCAGCCTTCTTGATAATTACGTTTTGTTACGACCTCGAAACAATCTTCTTCATTGTCGAAGCAGCGCGCGGGCCCGCGGAAAGTCAAAGCCTCTTTTGGCATGCCCGCGATCTTCACGATCGCGCCTTCCGGCGCGAGGCTTCCCCTCAACCCGACAATGCCGCCAGAGGGGTTGATCGGCTTGTCCGCGCTCCGCACGACGTCCTGATGGGGGTTCCACGCGACCTTTGCCAGATTTTCCGCGATCGTCCGGCCCGTTACAGTGAGACAGCCGCCGTGCAGATAGCCGTGGTCGTGCAGCGTTCTCATCAAGAGCGGCACGCCGCCAGCCTCGAACAGGTCCTTAGCGACATATTTCCCGGAGGGCTTCAGGTCGGCGATGTAGGGCGTCTTGCGGAAAATCCCGGCGACGTCGAAAAGATCGAAAGGGATCCCGCATTCATTGGCCATCGCCGGTAAATGCAGCGCGGCATTGGTCGATCCGCCGGTCGCGGCCACAACCGTTGCGGCGTTCTCGAGCGCCTTGCGGGTCACGATATCGCGCGGGCGGATTTTCTTGGCCAGGAGATCCATCACGACCTCGCCCGACGTGGCGCAAAAACGGTCGCGAATCTCATAGGGCGCCGGCGCCCCGGCCGAATAAGGCAGGGCAAGCCCGATCGCCTCGGAAACGGTTGCCATGGTGTTTGCGGTAAATTGCGCGCCACAGGCGCCAGCCGAAGGGCACGCAACCGTTTCGAGCGTATCCAAATCCTCGGCCGTCATCTCTCCGACCGAATATTTGCCGACCGCTTCGAAAAGATCCTGCACCGTCACAGCCTGGCCCTTAAAAGTGCCGGGAAGGATCGAACCGCCGTAAATGAAAATCGATGGCACGTTGAGGCGCAGCATCGCCATCATCATGCCCGGCAGCGACTTGTCGCAACCGGCGAGGCCGACGAGCGCATCGTAGCAATGGCCGCGCATCGTGAGCTCGACCGAATCGGCGATGACTTCCCGCGACACGAGGGAAGACTTCATTCCCTCGTGGCCCATGGCAATGCCATCGGTCACGGTGATCGTGCAAAACTCGCGCGGCGTGCCCCCCGCCGCGGAAACGCCCCTTTTAACCGCCTGAGCCTGCCGCATGAGAGCGATGTTGCAGGGGGCGGCTTCGTTCCAGCAGGACACGACGCCAATCAGGGGCTGGTGGATCTGCTCGCGGGTCAATCCCATGGCGTAGAGGTAGGACCGGTGCGGTGCGCGCGATGTGCCTTCTGTCACATGCCGGCTTGGGAGGCTTTTTTTGTCGAACAGGCGATGATCCATGGGAAATCGTTCCGAAACGAGCGGCCAAATGATTCTTTGGGGAAGTTATAGCGCATGGGATCGTGCCGCCACGGGACGCGAGCGAAATTATTCTCGCAGAGCCCGCCGAACATTAGCCGCGCAGCTGAGGTTTGATGTTAATATTTACACTAGCAAGCAATTGAAGAATAAAAAAGGCGCTTCTTCTTGGGCGGCCAAGTCAATGCGAACTTGCTGTGGGCTGTGACATCGAAACCACAATTTGCGTCGCTTGGTCTGCCATTTTCGGTCAAGCGCATCCTTGTTTTGGCGACGAGTTGCTTTGAAACCCCTCCTTTGCCATTCCAACCGGTGCATTAAGGCGCGCCAAAAAACGAATCAAACTGGCCATGTCCTTTTGACGATGAGCTTGGAGACGGAAATATGGCGCGCATTCGCTACGCGCTTGGCGACGCCATCAGATAGAGCCCTACTCCCGGCCTTCAAATCTGTCGCTGGCGGTGCAGCCCGCCGTTATTCGGCAATGACCTCGCCGGAGCCGCCAAATTCGGCCGGAAAATCTTTCAGCTTTGGCAGGCCGTCCCGCATGGGCAGCACCGTCTCCGCGTAGTTGACGTGAACACTTGGGACAAAGGCAAGCGTCGGGATCGTCGCGGCGAACACGTCCACGAGACCTAGCGGCGGATGATTGGTCATCAGGTGACCGCCGCACTTCGCGCAATACTGACGCTGGCTGAGCGGCGTCTTCTGAAACGTCGCGACATGCTCGGCCCCAGCTTCGATTCGCACGGCATCCGGTTTCCACAGGGTGAAGGCGTTGACCGGCCCGCCGGACCATGACCGGCAGGAGCGGCAATGGCAATAGCCCATGGCCTCGGGCGATCCGGTGACCTCGAGTTGGACCGCACCGCAAAAACAGCTCCCAAAGTAGTTCATTGCTTCTCCCTTCCCGTTCGATCCGCGCAAGCCCGCTAGCAAGCCGGTATCGGAGTCAAAGGACGAGCCAACGGTATTTACAAGCTTCGGCAAACCGTCAAGCTCGGCGCAGTTTTGAGCCGCAATTCTTTTCGATCGGGTCCACTTGGCGGCGCTAACCTTGACGACCTGTGCGCGTAGTCGCCCGTCGCGGCGGATACCGGAGCGCCACCGGAAATCTTCTTTGTGCGTTTTGCACAATACCCCAAGAACGTCTGGGAGCCATACCGTTGGATTATCGCCTATTGATTAACTTTTAGCATCTGCTATATCTTGTAGCGTTTGCGGGAAGAGGAGCCTGCCGCTCAGCGCTTCCGCCCAAAGAAGCCGGCGCCGGCCGCCGAAGGAAAAGCAGACCCATGCCTTTATCCGCTGCCCCGGCCATTCCCGAGCAAATGCCGCTTTCGCTTGGCGCGGCGCATGGCAGCGTGCAGGTTCCGGGGAGCGGCCCCGTGTTACGCCGTTTCCTGACTTTCGCTGGCCCCGGCTATCTTGTGGCGACGGGCTATATGGACCCGGGCAATTGGGCGACGGCCCTTGCCGGCGGCGCGCGTTTCGGCACGGCGCTGCTCTTCGTTGCCGTTCTGTCGAGCCTCATGGCCATCGTGCTGCAGGCTCTTTCCGCGCGGCTTGCCTTTGCCACGGGGCGGGATCTTGCCCAGAACTGTTCCAAAATTTTTCCTCGCCCGGTCAGGTTCATTTTCTGGCTGGTCATGGAAACCGCGATCGTCGCCACAGATCTCGCGGAGGTTATTGGCACCGCGATCGGTCTTGAACTCCTGACCGGGCTGCCACTTGGCGCGGGCGTTGTTCTGACTTGCCTCGACGCGCTGCTCGTCCTCGCATTCATGCGCTTCGGATTTCGCAGGCTCGAAGCTTTTGTTGTGGCACTGCTCGTTTTGATCGCTTCCTGTTTCGCAATCGAACTTGTTCTCGCCCGGCCTGACATGGCTGCGGTCACTAAGGCGCTTTTGCCGGGCCGCGAGCTCTTCACCAACCCTGGCATGCTCTATATCGCGCTCGGAATTCTTGGCGCGACGATCATGCCGCACAATCTTTATCTGCACTCGGGCATTGTGCTGACGCGCGCGGTAGGGCCAAGCCTGCCCGAAAAAACCTCCGCCATTCGCCTTGCAATT
>CAYWHF010000007.1:3782-20019 GCA_964457695.1 uncultured Methylocapsa sp. | reverse complement strand
GGAGACGAATTATAAAGAACTGGCTCGCATGGACTAGAGAGCACCCCACAAAACCTGAAAATCTCGGAGAACGGCACGCGGATCTTGTCGCTGCACCGGGAGCTCGACGCCCATCGAGAATCTTCCAAGGCCGAGGCCCTAAAAATCCGCACGACAAAGCGCGGCATCGGGCCCGCTTACGAAGACAAGGCAGGAAGGCGCGCGATCCGGCTCATGGATCTCGCCGAGCCCGCGACTTTGGATCAGAAGATCGCAAGGCTCCTTGCCCATCACGAGCCACTGCGCCGGGGGCTTGGGCTCGAACCTGTGACGGCAAAAACCATTCGCGCCGAACTCGATTGCGTCGCACCAAAGATTCTTCCCTTCATGGATGCGGCGTGGGAATTGCTCGAGGACGCGCGGCGCGCGGGCAAGCGCATTTTGTTCGAAGGCGCACAGGGAGCCATGCTCGATGTCGATCACGGCACTTATCCTTTTGTGACCTCGTCTAATACCGTTGCCGCCAATGCCGCGACAGGTTCGGGGCTCGGGCCAAAGGCGATCGGCTATGTGCTGGGGATCGCCAAGGCCTATACGACAAGGGTCGGCGGCGGGCCGTTTCCGACGGAGCTATCGGACGCCACAGGCGCGCTGATTGGCGATCGGGGCCATGAGTTTGGCACCGTCACGGGCAGGCGCAGGCGTTGCGGCTGGTTCGACGCGGTGCTGGTACGCCAGGCGGTCAAAACCTCAGGCATAGACGGCATCGCGCTCACCAAGCTCGATATTCTCGACGGCTTTGAAGAAATCAAAGTTTGCACCGGATATGAGCTCGACGGCGAGCGGATCGGAAGATTGCCGGCAAGCCAGGCGGCGCAAGCCCGGGTCACGCCTCTCTATGAGACGCTTGAAGGATGGAAAGGCACGACGGCAGGCGCACGCTCCTGGGCGGCGCTTCCGGCGCAGGCAATCAAATATGTCCGCCGGATCGAAGAGCTGATAGAAGCCCCGGTCGCGTTACTCTCGACGAGCCCGGAGCGCGCCGACACGATCCTTGTTTACGATCCCTTCCGCGACTAAGCGGCAAAGTGTTAGAGCGGGATTGACGGGAGGCCGGTCAAATGCTCTCAACATCAAATGACTGATTACTACCCGCTGCTCGCCAAAGCCGTCGCGGGCCTAACAGAAACGACGCCCGAAGCGCGCCAGGCCATTTACGAACGCGCGCGCAAGGCGCTTTCCGGCCAATTGCGCAATCTCGATCCGCCCATCCCCGAAGAAGCTATCGAGCGGGAGGCACAGGCGCTAGAAGTCGCAGTTGCCCAGCTCGAAACGGAACTTGCAGCACATTCAACTCCGGAAAATGGCCTGCCAGCGGCCGAATCAGATTATTTCCGTTTGCCGCCAGCCGAGGACAGGCCGGCTGCAACTGCGCAGCCGAATGGCCGAAATGCGCCTCCATCTGAGCCCTTTGAGCCAGACACAAAAAGTCAGGCAGACACTCCAAAGCCCCCGCGAGCAGGCCGCGTAAGAGTCCGCGGGAAGGCGCGCGAAGAGCTACAGAAAGAGGCTGTGGACAGCGGCGCTGCCGCGCCCAGCGAAACCGGGTCAATGGTGCCTGACGCCGACCGCAATGCAGACCTGTCCGCTCCCGGGCCTCTCACCTTCGAAGCTTCTGACTCAAGCGGGCCGGCTGCGGACACAGAAAGATCCAATGGCCCGCCAGTAATGACGGTTGCAGCTCGCCATTCCTTCATCTTCGAGGAGCATCGCGATGACGCTCACACAAGGCGGCTTATCGTTGTGTTTGGGATCGTCGGCTTCGTTGTCATGCTCATCGCAATCGCCGCCTACCGGCTGCGCGATCGTCCCGAAGATCTCGTTCGCGTGCAACCCTCGCCGGTACAGGGCGAGGCGGCATCGGGAGACAAAATTGCCGAACGGGTCGGCGCCGATAGGGTTAATCCAGGGTCATCAGCGGCTTCCGCTGGCGTGACCGATCAAGAAAGACCCGGAGCTGGTCCTGTCCCTCCACCTCTGCCCGTCGCCCACCGCGCCGCGCTGCTGGTCCAGGCGAAAGACGATTCCGCCAAGGTGAACACCTATATCGGAAGAGTCATCTGGCGCGCCGAAAACGTCAGTAGCGGGCCAGACGAGCCGTTGCGAATGGCCGTTCACGCCGACGTCGATATCCCCGAACAAAAATTCCGCGCGACCGTAACGATCCAGAAAAATTTCGACAACACTCTGCCCGCTTCCCATACGGTGAAGCTGGTATTTGATGTGCCTGGCGAGGGACCGCTGGGTAATGTCAAGCAAATCAGCGCGGTGCAGATGCGGCAGGAAGATACGCCGATAGGAGACACGCTTGCGGGAATAACCGTGCCTATCGTAGAGAATTCCTTTCTGATCGGTCTTGCACGGGGCAACGCAGAGGCATCCAATCTCGAACGCCTGCGATCCCGCGAATGGCTGGATGTACCGATGGTCCTCGTCAACGGACTAAGTGCGAAACTGACCCTCGAAAAAGGCCCCTCCGGTCAGAGGGTCTTCAATGACGCCATAGCCTCTTGGCAGGCGCAATAGGTACAAACGGCTGCCCTGCGCCTTGTCAATATCGCGACGGCACGCTCTGTGTTGCGAGAATATGCCATGACGGATAGGGCGGGAGAAGCGGAAGCGCTGCGCCATGACATTGCGGTTCAATGCCAGGGGCTGACAAAGTCGTATGGCATGGGCGGCACGAAGGTGATGGCGTTAGGCGGCGTTGACCTTGAGGTGCGCCGCGGCGAGCTGCTCATGGTTGCCGGCCCCTCGGGTTCCGGGAAAACGACCCTGATCTCCATCATTGCGGCGATCCTTGAGCCGGATTCCGGACTGTGCGAAGTGCTGGGTCATGATTGGCAGCATTTGAGCCAAGGCGAGCGCGCGCACTTTCGCGGCATTACAATCGGATTCGTTTTTCAGCTTTTTAACTTGCTGCCTGCGCTCACAACCGTCGAGAATGTCGCTATACCCCTGCTGATCAACGGTCTATCTCGCAGGCATGCAGAAGCCCGGGCGAAAGAAGTTCTTGAAGCAGTTGGCCTCGGCACGCGCCTGAGTGCGTTTCCAGCTCAGCTCAGCGGCGGCCAACAGCAACGCGTAGCTATCGCCCGCGCGCTAGTACACGCCCCGAAACTGATTGTCTGCGACGAGCCGACAAGCAACCTCGATCACGAGACCGGGCGCAGCATCATGGAAATCTTGCGAGGAATGGCGAAGAGTCCGGAGAGAGCGCTCATCGTCGTCACTCATGACACGCGTATCTACGAATTTGCCGACCGCATCGCATGGATGGACGACGGGAAGATCATCGAGATCGTCGATAGCAGGGAAAAGGAGCGTCCGCGATGATTGGCAGATTCGTGCTCCCCTTCGTCGCACTAATGGGGCTTGTCGCCGCCGTTGGCGCGGTCATCCAAGGCAATAGAACCGTGCCGGTTGCGCCTCCTGCGGTGCAGTCACCGAAAGTGCCATTCGCGGCGTATGTGGCGGGCGCCGGTATGATCGAAGCGAGCACGGAAAATATCGCAATCGGTACGCCGGTCTCTGGCGTTGTGGCTGCGATCTACGTCACCTGGGGTGACCAGGTCAACGCCGACGAACCCCTCTTCAAGATCGATGATCGTGATTTGCAAGGCCAGCTCCTGGTTGCGCTCGCCAAAGTTAAGGCAGCCGAGGCATCGCTCGCAAAAGCAAAGAGCGTGCTGGATTTTTCCCAAAAGGTAGAGCCTGGGGAAGGCATCAGTCGCATGGAAATGGGGAACCGACGCTTGGATGTGTCCGTTGCCGAGGCAGCACTCGCATTGGCTGAAGCAGAGGCCGAGCAAACGAAGATCGAGATCGAGCGCCGCACCATCCGTGCCCCTCTAACTGGAAGGGTCCTGCAAATTAAAACGAGGCTGGGCGAGTTCGCGCAGGCGGGCGTGCTGGCCACGCCCCTCATGTTGCTCGGCGACACGAAGTTTTTGCACGTCCGCGTCGACGTAGATGAAAATGATGCGTGGCGGGTCCATGCTGGCTCCCCGGCGTTGGCATTTGCGCGTGGTAACCCAGATCTTAATGCGCCGTTGCAATTCGAGCGCTTCGAGCCCTATGTCATCCCGAAAGTGTCACTTACCGGCCAAGGCACCGAACGTACCGACACGCGTGTGCTGCAGGTCATCTACAGTTTTGATCCTGCGGCGCTCCCGGTCTATGTCGGCCAGCAAGTCGATGTGTTTATCGAGGCTCCGTCCGCCGTGAGGGCAAAACCGTAAATGCTGTGCGTGGCCTTGAAAATGCTCATGGGCGACCGCGCCAAATACGCAGGGCTGCTCTTCGGCATCACCTTCACCTCATTCCTCGTCACCTTCGCGGCGTCGTACTTCTGCGGCTTCATGACACGCGGATTCGCTCTCATCGCCGAGAATAGGAAAGCAGACGTGTGGATCATGGACCCGGCCGTTACTTCCGTCGAGAAGACCACCAATATGGTGGCATCGGCGTTGCATCGCATCCGCAGCATTGAGGGCGTAGCGTCCGCCTTACCGCTGGCGCTAGGCACGGCCGAGGCGCGCTTCCCAAACGGACGGGTTCAGCCCTTTCAGGTGATAGGCGTGGACGACGCCACGCTCTCTGGCGTTCCTGCACTTGAGGACGGCACGTCGCCGAGCGCCTTGCGGGCGCCCGATGCCGCGATCGTCGCTGCGGCAGGCACCGAGGGTAAGCTCGAAACACCCCTCCTAGAGGCCGACCAATGGCCCCGTGAACCGCACCTCGATGTGCCGACGCGCTCGCTGGTCGCGGGTGACGAACTATTGGTGAACGACCATCGCGTGAAAATTGCCGGAAGGTCGATAGCCTTGCCCCGTTGGCCGCCGAGACCACTGCTCTATACCACATTCTCCAATGCCGCCCGGATTCTGCTGCCGGAAAGGCGGCGGCTGACCTTCGTGCTCGCAACCGCCACGCCCGGCGTGATGCCGCGCGAGCTGGCCGCGCGCATCGAGCGACAAACCGGCTTCAAGGCGCGCGCTTCGGACGACTTCAAGGCCGACACCGTGCGCTGGTTCCTAATCAACTCCGAAGATGTGGAGGAGACCGCTGTGATGCTTTCTTTTGCCATGTCGGTTGGGCTCGGGATCACCGGCGTCATGCTTTATATGTTCACACACGAGAATCTGAAACAATATGCGGTTCTCAAGGTAATGGGCGCGACCTCGAACCTGCTTTTGGCCATGGTTTTCGTGCAGACGGGCCTGTGCGCGCTTCTAGGAACCGGGCTTGGACTGGGCCTTTGCGCAACCATTGGCGAACTTTTGGCGCAAACGGCCGACTTTCCTTTTCGCATGATGTGGTTCACGCCGTTCCTCGGCGGCGGGATGGTTGTGCTGGTAAGTATCGTGGCAGCGGCAATCAGTGCCCGTCCCGTTTTGAGGCTCGAACCCGCCACTGTCTTTGCGGGACGTTAGACCTGATGGCCGCTGCTTCGCGCCGCTTGACCCAAGTTCCCCGCAGAATCCAAAACCAAAGACGCTTGCTGCCCTTACCCGGTCGGCGAGGGCACGGCAAACGCCGCGTGCAACATCTCTATCTGGGACTTCACCGGGCTCGGCGGCGTGTGTTCTTTTGCCCCCGCGTCGCGCGATTTGTAAATGAGGAGATCGAGATGGATGATGCGCGCCTGCAAACGAAGCGATATGCCGATCAGGTCGCGCAGACGCGGCGGTAAGCTCGCCAAAACGTCTCTCCTTGACACAATGTCCTGTTGCGACAAGTGTATCCTGCGCTTCTCGCTGGCAGCCTCGGCACGGCTCAATTCACCTTCGTTGACCGCACGCTGAAGGAGCAGCCACGAGGCAATCTGCATGAGCCTGGTCGTCAAGCGCATGCTCTCGACGGCATAGGCTACGGCCGCTGGAGGCGCCAAGGCCTTTGCCTCCTCGCGCCCGGCGCCGTCGAGATAAGATGCGGACTTGCTCACGAGATCCATTCCCTCCTGAAAGAGAGTCAGGAATTGCTCGGATGCCGCCAATTTCTCGCCGAAAGAGATCGTCTTACTTTCCGCAAAAAACAGCTTTTGCACCATTCTACGCCTCTATACCGTTACCACGGGCCCTTGCACACAGATAGCGCCGCGGAACGCTCCAATTTGAGTATAATAAAGCATTTCTCCTGTCCGGGGAGAATCAGCTTCAATTAAGCTTAACACCGCCTCCTGACATTTGGCAGAGTATTGGAATTGCGCTACCCTAGGGAACTCCCAAATGGGGAGTAGCGGAAAAAATGGTTTCCGCGCGTGGCGGCGGTATGGATACTCAAGTGACGAAAGAAGCGATGAACAGAGCAAGGCTTGATCCGCAGCTCGCGAACGACAATTCGCCTGCGGCGCCACGCCGACCCCCGGGTGTGATGGCGGCGCGGCTCACCGCAATTGGCGGCATCCTTGGGGCAATCGCGGCCTCCTCTTGCTGCATCGCGCCCTTATTGCTGTTTAGTCTTGGCATCAGCGGGGCGTGGATCGCAAACCTTACGGCTCTGGCTCCCTATCAGCCCTATTTCATTGCCGCGACCTTCGCCTGTCTCATTTATGGTTACTGGCTCGCTTACCGGCGCAAGACGGCCGTCTGCGCGGAGGACGCCGCATGTTCGAGGCCGTTGCCGAACCGTATCGTCTTGACTGGCCTCGTCCTTGCGACCGTCCTTGTGGCAGGTGCAATCGGCGCAGATTTGATCGGCCCCTATCTAAATCCTTGAGAGGAGAGCACCCATGAGCAAATTTCTTTCGGCGGCCATCCTGGCTTTTGGCATTGCCGCGTCCGCAACCGCGTTTGCCGCGGAAAAGACGGTCACTCTCGCGGTTCAGAATATGACCTGCGCCCTCTGCCCCCGCACCGTCAAGGCGAGCCTAGCGGCCGTTCCGGGCGTCACTAACGTCATGGTATCTTTAGAGGAAAAGACGGCGGTCGTAACCTATGACGACAACAAGGCTAAGGTCGACGCATTGATAAAGGCAACGGCCAACGCGGGCTACCCCTCCTCGCCGAAGAGCTGAGCGGGGTGTGCGCGGATAGCATGGGATGAACAGCGACGGCCCAATACCATGATCCTTGAATCCATAATCACTTGTCCGAATTGCGGAGCCGCAAAAGCGGAGGCCATGCCTGTGGACGCCTGTCAGATTTTTTATAGCTGCACCGGTTGCGGCGCAACACTGCGCCCAAAGCCGGGCGACTGCTGCGTGTTCTGTTCCTATGGCTCGGTTCCGTGCCCGCCGGTCCAGGCCGAGCGTTCGGGTGAGACGGGCCCTGCTTCCTGCTGCGGCGGATAGGCGTCGTGGCAAACAATATTACCCACGGCTCGCGCGATTGGCTCCGAAGCGCACGCACGAGCGTGCTTGCATGGGGACTTCCGTGGGCTGCCATTCTCGCCAGTCTGTTTGCACCTGTCCCGCTTCGAACGGTTATTTGGATCACGGCGCTGAGCGGGATGGGAACGGCGTGCATTCTCAATGCCAAGCGGTGCGGGCGCACCCACTGCCGCTAAGCACGTCCTGCAACAAGCGGCAGCCGCCTGAAAACCCACAAAACGGCCGTGTTGGCGTAGCTTAGAACAATTCCAAAAATGTTTCACGTGAAAACATTTCGTCCGATTCGGGCCTAAAACCTTACACTGCCGAAGACCGCGGCTTCGCCTTCCGTTCGTGTGATCGCTCGATTTTTTTGTGCAATAGGAATCGCCTGGCCGAGGCGATTTGACGACGAAGCCTGCTCTTGGAGGCCGGCGCCGGTGTAAGATTCGCTCATTTCGACGTTGGACGGCAGGACGAACGGGCTGCCGTTTGATCGCGTCAGCACCGGCGTTTGACGCCAGGCTGCGGTAAAGCGGATTCATTCGAGACCTAACGGTGCTGGAGGCGCAGCCACCACAAGGTAACCTCCGCTCGTGGCGTTCGTCCGCCGACTGTTGTATGTTTGGAACATGACACGTGCTGAAGTTATCGCCCGCTTAAAGACCTTCGAGCCCGCCCTGTGCCAACGTGGTGTTGCGGCTCTTTATCTGTTCGGCTCCCATGCCCGCAACGAAGCGCCAGCCGATTCCAATGTGGATATTTTTTATTGATTCCTCCGACGAGAGCGCCTTCGAGCTCACACAGCTCATGGACACCCTTGCGGTCGTAGACCAGAGTTTTCCGGGCATTGAGATTGGCTACAGCACGCGCGAAACCTCGTCCCTTGCTACCGCCCTTATATCGCGGATGGAGCGGTTCGGGTTTTTTTGCTGGTTTTTGCTAAGTCGCCGCAAGGCCTGGCTCCGCCATATTCTGGACCAGGACCGGACGTGCAAATCCCTCCTGCCTATGGTGGGACGTAAGTCACAACGCTCGCCGATCGCAGCCAGGAGCATCAAAGGATCGACTTCCCGCGCGGACCACGCTTTCACAACCAGCCCGGCTGGGACGTGAATTGCTCATTATATCTGATAATACTTTTTATGATATTTAGTGGAGGCGTCGTGACCACCCCTCGATTTTCCCGTCGAACCGTCCTTGCCGCGATCCAAGTCCTTCACCGCCTTACCCAAGCTGCTTTCACGCGCTTTCTCTATGAACTGGGAGCCGATTTTCCCCGCTGGGTGGGAAATGAGTCGCTCAGTTTACAGAAAAGGCTAAACAATTTTATGGGCATCTACGATCAATATCCGGATCGACCCATCGATGGCGAAATAAGCATCCAAGAGGTGATCGTAGAGAAAGCCGTGTCGCTGGTGCAGTTTGATTCCTCATTCCCGGAGGATGTTGCGCCACTATGGTTCGTTGACCAGCAAGAATTTTGCCGCCGACTGGAGATGGACGGCTTTACCATCACCGACGCGAAACTGCGAGCGACGCTTCCGGATGACTTCGGTCTCCCCACAACTCAAGACGAGTTGCGCCGCTTGCTTGGCAAACACAATCTCGCAATCGCGTCAGGGCATCTCGACCAAGCCTTGGACGCTCATGCAAAAGGCCATTGGGCCGCTGCTAATAGCCAAATCAGGACCTTCTTCGACGCGCTCCTTGATCAAATCTGTGAACGGCTTGACCCCAATACGAAGTCCTTGGGAAGCGGGCAGCCGCGTAGAGCCAAGCTTGCCACGCAGGGATTCCTCAGCCGTGACCTGAACGAATGGGACGATAACGGTCTCGGGTTCGTCAATGGCTTAGCGAAGCGCCTACACCCACAAGGTTCACATCCCGGCCTGTCAGATCACGACGATAGCACCTTTCGCCTTCACATCGTTCTGCTAACCGCCCGCTTGCTTCTCGTTCGGTTTGACACATGGGAAAAGCCATGAACCAGCTCGTCCCTATAACTGCCCATATCCGGTACTTATCCGTGCTGCTGGCGAGCGCGCGCAGACGCGTTTCTGGGAATTCTTCGTTTCGAACTTCCGCGACGCGCGCCGCGCCAATGGCCGCGCGATTGCGGGGACCTGTCGTTTTGAGAAAGGCCACCGATGCACAAAGGCCGGCTTGAAGCTTTTAGCGATGGCGTGATCGCCGTCATCATCACCATCATGGTGCTGGAGATGAAGACGCCGCCACGGGCTGACCTCGCCGCGCTCATTTCAACGCTGCCAGTGTTCTTGATCTATGTACTGAGCTACGTCAACGTTGCTATCTTTTGGAACAACCACCATCACATGCTTCAGGCCAGCAGGCGGGTCGACGGCCGGACCTTATGGGCAAATCTCTTCTTGCTGTTTTGGCTCTCGCTTGTGCCCTCTGTAATCCGCTGGATGGGAGACACCGATGTTGCCGCGCTTCCAACCGCAGCCTATGGATTTATTCTCACCATGGCCGCGATCGGCTACAATTTACTGCAACGGATGCTTATTATGTGCGACGGCCTGGATTCAACTCTGGCCCGCGCTATCGGCGGCGACCGGAAGGGAAAGCTTTCGATACTGATCTACACCGCTGCGATTGGGCTTGCTTTTGTTCAACCGTGGATCGCTATTGCGCTCTATATTGTTGTTGCAGTCATTTGGTTTGTTCCCGACCGGCGCATCGAAAAGATCATCTAAGCGGTCATGGACCAGAGCGACATCGCCCGCTTGTTTCCCCCCGCCGGCGAGGCCGAATGGCGCCGCCTTGTCGAGAAAGCGCTCGGAGACAGTCCCTTTGAAAGCCTGATTTCGGCGACATTTGAGGGGCTCAAAATCGCCCCGCTTTATCCGCGTGCGGCGGAGGAACGCGCGCGGGCGTTCCGCCAGCATCCGGGCCCCTGGAAAATCGGGCAGCGGATAGATCATCCCGATTGCGAGATCGCCAATGCCTTTGCCCGAGCGGATCTCGAAGGCGGCGCCAATGCTCTCACCCTCACTATCGCGCCAGCTTACGCGGCGCGCGGCTTTGGGGTACAAATAAATGACAAGCGCGACCTCATGGCGGTGCTTGCCGGAATCGAGCTCGATCTTATCCAGCTCCGCCTTGATGCCGGGCCGCGCCTGCTTGACCTCGCGCCGCACTTTTCTTCGATTGCGAAAGCACGCCGCTTGACATCGGCCGCGCTCGATGCCGATTTTGGCCATGACCCTATCGGCCATCTCGCCCGCTCCAGCTCTTTGTTCGCGAGTCCAGCTGGGCATCTGGGCGAGACGCACACGGTTTTGCGCAACGCCGGTTTCGCCGGGCATTTCTTGCTCGCCGATGGGCGGGCATACCATGACGCAGGCGCGGGAGAGGCGCAGGAGCTCGCCTGCGTGATCGCGACCGGCATTGAATATTTGCGCATCCTCGAAGTGGAGGGTCTTTCGCTCGAAGAGGCGCAAAGCGAGATCGCTTTTCTTCTCGTGGCCGATGCCGATGAATTTCTCTCGCTCGCCAAATTCCGCGCTATGCGCCTTCTCTGGGCTCGCATCGAGACGGCATGCGGTCTTCAGCCAAAGCCGATCCGCCTTCATGCCGAGACTTCATTCAGAATGATGACGCGCTATGATCCTTTCGTGAATATTTTGCGCGCGGCGATGGGAGTCTTTGCGGCCGGTGTAGGTGGCGCCGATACGATCACAGCCCTGCCATTCACTCTAGCGCTTGGCCTGCCGGACGAGTTTGCCCGGCGCATTGCGCGCAATATGCAACTCATTTTGATTCATGAGGCAAAGCTTGCAAAAGTCGCCGATCCGGCGGCCGGCGCTGGAAGTTTTGAGGAATTGACGGACGCGCTTTGCACGCGCGCTTGGAGCTTGTTTCAGAGCTTTGAGGCGCATGGCGGCATGATTGCCTCGCTTCGCGCAGGCATGCCGCAAAAAGAGGTTTTGGCCGCGGCAGAGGCGCGGCGCGAGGCCATCGCGCGACGTGCGCTCGCGATTACCGGAACGAGCGCATTTCCGATGCTATCTGAGGTACCGGTCGATGTGCTCATGCCGTCTCCAGCTTGCACGAGCGAGAGACCGGCGGGGCAAGGCTGCCCTCCCCTGACCGCGCGCCGCGATGCGGAACCCTACGAAACTTTGCGCTCCTCGGCAGACCGGCACATTCGCGAAACAGGCGCGCGGCCCAAAATATTTCTTGTCAATCTTGCCGCGGAGCATGGTGCCAACCGTGCGTTGGATCAGGCGGCGAATTTTTTTGCCGTAGCCGGAATTGAAGCCTTCGGCGCGCAAGACTTCGTTGCAGCCAAAGAGATGGCAACCGCCTTCCGCGCGTCCGGCTGCAAAATCGCCTGCCTTTGCTCGCCGGCGCCCGTGAGCACAGAAGCGATCGCGGAGGCTGCAGGACAGCTCAGAGCGGGCGCTGCGACGCGAATCTATCTCGCTGGGCGAGGGCCGGACGAGGGCGAAGCGATCCTTTTGAGCGCGGGCCTCAGCGATTATATCTGGTCCAATTGTAATGCTTTGGCTATTCTAGAAGATGCTTTCGCCGCCGCCCTGTTGGACCAATAAGGTTAGCGTTGCGGCCACATTCCGGAGTAGCACCGGCCCTGTTTGCGATGAGTCTCAATAAATATTTGCTTTCGCCGCGATGCTCAGGCTATTTTGACAAAGGCTACGGTCGCGGCGTTGCGGTTAAAGCCAAGCCCGGCTCAAGATGAGACAAGCGGGTCTAGCGTAAAACGGAGTGGTCAAGTGACTGCGGCAAAATATTCGCGTCTTGCCGTTGCGGCGCTCACCGGCGCTGTCTTCGCAAATGCCGCCTTTGCAGGGAAAGGGTCCAGCGCCGCTCGCGGGAGGGGCAATGACGGCATCTACACGGTCAATATCATGACGCGTCAAGGGAGCTGCGACAGATATTACCAATGGACGATTCTCGTGTACGGTGGAAGGGTCAGCTCGGCCGGGGTTACGCCAATGGAAGCGTCGGGCCAGATCAATGCGAGCGGTGCCGTGCGCTTGCGGTTCCAAAGTTTCGGGGACGTCGCCGACGTAACCGGCAAGCTTGTTAAGGGCGCTGGCTCGGGCACCTGGATCTCTCCGACCCTTAACTGCTCCGGCTCATGGAGGGCCACGAGACGCGGCTAAGCTGGCAGGTGGCCGCTTCTCGTGCGCAAGACCATATGCTGGGGCATCCCTGCCGCTCGGTTGCCCAGTCATGAGCTGCAATAACAGCCGCGTCCCCGATTTTTCCAAGCTACCTTTTGCGCGAGTTCCGCTCGCGGCCAACGCTATCCCTGCCACGGCGTGGATGACGCCCGAAACCATCCCTGTCGCAGCGGTCTATCGCTCTAGCGTCATCGCCGGGCTTGATTTCGTCGAAAGCTTTCCTGGCATCGCGCCATATCTGCGCGGTCCCTACCCTTCCATGTATTGCGCAAGGCCTTGGACCATCCGCCAATATGCGGGCTATTCCACCGCCCAGGAGTCGAACACCTTCTACCGCCGCAATCTTAGCTACGGGCAGACCGGGCTTTCCGTCGCATTCGATCTTGCGACCCATCGCGGCTATGACTCGGATCATCCGCGCGTCGAGGCCGATGTCGGAATGGCCGGTGTCGCGATCGACTCGATTGACGATATGCGCACGCTCTTTGCCGGAATTCCGCTTGGGCAAGTTTCTGTTTCGATGACGATGAGCGGCGCGGTCCTGCCGGTGCTCGCGCTCTATATCGGGGCGGCAGAAGAGCAAGGCGTGGCAGAGGCCAAACTCAGCGGCACGATACAAAATGATATTCTTAAGGAATTCATGGTCCGCAACACTTATATCTATCCCCCCAAACCGTCGCTGCGCATCGTCGCCGATATTTTGGCTTATACCGCAAACCATATGCCCAAATTCAACGCCATCTCGATTTCCGGCTATCACATGCAGGAAGCTGGTGCGACCGCCGATCTCGAACTGGGATACACACTCGCCGATGGGATCGAATATGTCCGCGCGGGCCTTTCGGGCGGGCTCGGAATCGACCAATTCGCGCCAAGGCTGTCTTTCTTTTTCGCAACCTCGATGAATTTTTTCATGGAGATTGCAAAACTGCGCGCCGCGAGGCTCCTTTGGGCAAAGCTCATGAAAGCTTTTTTGCCGGACGATGAAAAGTCCTTGATCCTTCGCACCCATGCGCAGACATCCGGCTGGTCTCTCGCCGCGCAGGATATTTTTAACAATATCGTGCGCACGGAAATCGAGGCAATGGCGGCGACGCAAGGTCATGTTCAGTCCTTGCACACCAATGCGCTCGACGAAGCGCTTGCTCTGCCAAGCAATTTTTCGGCCCGGATCGCACGCAACACCCAGCTCTTTCTGCAACAGGAGAGCGGCACGACGCGCGTCATCGACCCATGGGGAGGCTCTTACTATGTCGAGCATTTGACTGCCGCGCTGGCAGCCAAGGCCTCGGTCCATATTGCGGAGATCGAAGAAGCCGGCGGAATGGCGAAAGCCATCGAAGCGGGCATCCCAAAGCGCCGCATCGAGGAAGCCGCCACAAAGACGCAGGCGCGGATCGACGCCGGGCTTGACGCGGTGATCGGCGTCAACAGATTCAAGCCCGCGAACGAGGAAAATATTCAGATTTTGAAAGTCGATACCGCCGCAGTTCGCACGCAGCAGATCGCAAGGCTAGCGTGCCTGCGAGCCGAACGAGATCGTGGCGAAGCCGACCGTGCGCTCAACGCGTTAACCGAAGGGGCGCGGGGCAATGCCAATCTGTTGAGCCTTGCGATCGCGGCCGCGCGCGCCAAGGCGACCGTCGGCGAAATATCCTTTGCGCTCGAAAAAGTCTTCGGCCGGCATCGCGTCATAACCACAACCGTCTCCGGCGTCTATGCGAGCGAGGCGGGCGCGCGCTCTCCCGCGCTTATGCGCGTCAAGGCGATGGTTCACGCTTTTGCGGAAAACGAAGGCCGGCTGCCAAAAATCCTTGTCGCCAAAATCGGACAGGACGGGCATGATCGCGGCCAGAAGGTGGTCGCCTCGGCGCTTCGCGATATGGGCTTTGAGGTCGAAATCGGGCCATTGTTTGCGACGGCAGACGAGGTCGCGCGGCAAGCTGTGGCAAGCAAGGTTCATGTGGTAGGAATTTCTTCGCTTGCCGGCGGGCATCTCACTTTCATGCCGCAATTGCGCGCGGCGCTCGCGCGCGAGGGTGGCGCCGGCATCATGCTTGTCGCTGGCGGCGTAATCCCCGCACAGGACATTGAATCCCTGAGAGAGGCGGGCGTGGCGGCGATCTTTCCGCCGGGCACGGCCGTCACCAAAGCGGCCGCGAACTTCATCGAGCTCTTGAACGAGAGGCTCGGGTACAAGCAAAGGAGATGACGAAACCTTCTCCAATGAAATGGCCCGATTGGGGGTCGACGCTCAACCGGTTTTGGTTAAAATTCGCTCGGAATAATTCTGGCCCGCTGTAGAGCGTGACGGCTGATAATCAATGCCCGCATTCGTCAAACTTGTAATACTGTTGAGACCGGCCGTCATTGCGACCGCGAGCCTCGCGAAGCGGGAAGCAATCCAGGAGCCGCAAGCAGACTCTGGATTGCTTCGTCGCTTCGCTCCTCGCAAAGACGAGTCAATTCTTAGGGCGGCCGGTGGAACGTTTTAGGGTTCAACTTCGGAGGGAGGGTAGTTATGCGAAGACGCAATAAAACAGCACGATGCTTGGCGTTGATGGGTGCGGCCGCGGCTTTTTCGTTTATGACGCTGGCAACGAGGGCGCAGGAACGCGCGGTCTTTCCTCCCCTGACCCTCAAGAAAGCCGGTCCGGCCGAAAAGGCCGATGGCACGATGAGCCCGGCGGCCAGGGCGGCGATGGAGCACGGCCCGCTGCCGTTCAGCGACGCCGACGTCGCCGCAAAGGCAGAAGCGAACCGCGCCCGCGACGAAGCCGAAAAAAAAGCCGCACAGCTCCCTTCTAGCCCAGGCGGCCTCGCTCCCGCCGGCGAGGCGAGGGCGGTGCCCCGTGCGCCCGTTATTGTCGGCGGCTTCAACAAGCCGGGCCTGACCGATCCCACCAGCACGCCCCCGGACACCACCGGCGCGATCGGGCCCACGCGCTACATTCAGCTCGTTAACAGCAAGGCCGGAATCTTCAACCGCTCCACCGGAGCCCAGATCGGCTCGGGGACACTAAACCAGCTCGGAAATGTGCCGGCCACCGTGAACAGCTTCGACGTGCAGATCATCTGGGACCCCGCGACGAACCGTTTCTATTACCTCATGGATTCGATCTTTTCGCCCAGCGACAATCGGTTATCCTTCGGATTCAGCAAGACGGCGGATCCCGGCAATGTCACGACCGACTTTTGCCACTACACGGCGGGCACAGGTTCGCTGTTCTTCGATTTTCCGAAGCTCGGCGACAGCCAATTCTTCTCTATCATCGGTGTGAACGTCTTCTCCGGGAAGAGCTTTGCCGGATCGGCCCTCATCGCGATCAGCAAGCCGCCGGCTGGAACGTCCTGCCCGGCGGCAAATACAATCAAGGTAGGTGCAAAATTCCCTCTCGTTGACTCGACCGGTGCGGATGTCTTCACGCCGGTGCCGGCGAACCAGATCGATGCCACCACCACCGGCTACGTCATCGCCCGAAACGGTATCCTGCCATCGAGCGTCGAATGGATTTTCAACGTGACCAAGGATTCCGCCGGCAACCCGGTCTTCGGGCCGGCGAGGAGCGTCACCGTCGGCTCATATTCGATCCCAGCCAACGCCAGCCAGCCGGGGGTCACGCAGGTTCTGGATACCTCCGATGCCCGCAACACCCAGGCGGTTCAGGCCATCGATCCCCGGCTCGGCAAGTTCGCCTTTTGGACCCAG